>JBFGZI010000023.1:0-15285 GCA_041586855.1 Oceanisphaera sp.
ATACCAACGATGGCAACCTCTTCACCCACTTTAACGATACCACGCTCTACACGACCGGTAACAACGGTACCACGGCCCTGGATGGAGAACACGTCTTCGATCGGCAGCAGGAAGGCACCGTCAACGGCACGCTCAGGCTCGGGGATGTAGGAATCCAGCGCAGCAGCCAGTTCCAGGATCTTGGGTTCCCACTGTGCATCGCCTTCCAGGCCTTTCAGAGCAGAACCCTGGATAACCGGAATGTCGTCGCCCGGGAAGTCGTACTCGGACAGCAGTTCACGAACTTCCATTTCTACCAGTTCGAGCAGCTCTTCATCGTCAACCATGTCACACTTGTTCATGAACACAACGATGTAAGGTACGCCTACCTGGCGGGCCAGCAGGATGTGCTCACGAGTTTGCGGCATAGGACCATCGGTCGCAGCAACAACCAGGATAGCGCCATCCATCTGAGCAGCACCGGTGATCATGTTTTTCACATAGTCGGCGTGGCCAGGGCAGTCGACGTGTGCGTAGTGACGTGCTTCGGTGTCGTACTCAACGTGAGAAGCAGCGATGGTGATACCACGCGCTTTTTCTTCAGGAGCGTTATCGATTTGGTCGAAAGCGCGAGCGGCGCCGCCCCACTGCTTGGCCAGTACGTTGGTGATGGCAGCGGTCAGAGTGGTTTTACCGTGGTCAACGTGGCCGATAGTACCTACGTTTACGTGCGGTTTGTTACGTTCAAATTTTTCTTTAGACACGGACTAGTCCTTCCTAGTTTGATCCCACCCGCTATAAGGGTGGGGAGTTTAAACAAAGATTAGTTAACCTTTACGAGCAATAATCGCTTCAGCCATGCTGGCAGGTACTTCGGCGTACTTGGCAAACTCCATGGAGTAAGAAGCACGACCTTGCGACTGTGAACGCAGGTCTGTAGCGTAGCCGAACATTTCAGACAGCGGCAACACGGCATTAATAACCTTGCCTGAAGGGCCATCTTCCATGCCTTCGATGATACCACGACGACGGTTCACGTCACCGATAACATCACCCATATACTCTTCCGGCGTCTCTACTTCAACCTTCATCACAGGTTCAAGCAGCACGGGATTACATTTCATGAAGCCCGCTTTAAACGCCATGGAACCGGCGATTTTAAAGGCCATTTCTGAAGAGTCAACATCGTGATAAGAACCATCGTACAGAGTGACCTTGATGTCTTCAATCGGATAGCCCGCCAGAACACCTTGCTTCATCTGCTCCTGAATACCCTTGTCTACCGCCGGAATGTATTCCTTGGGAATAACACCACCGACAACGGCATTCTCGAACGTGTAGCCGGTACCTTCTGCTTGCGGCTCTATCTTGATCCAGACATGGCCAAACTGACCACGGCCTCCGGACTGACGAACGAACTTGCCTTCCTGTTCGACACTGCCACGGATGCTTTCGCGGTAGGCAACCATGGGTTTACCCACGTTGGCTTCTACCTTGAATTCTCGCTTCATACGGTCGACGATGATATCCAGGTGCAGCTCACCCATACCGGCGATGATGGTCTGACCCGATTCTTCGTCGGTCCATACGCGGAAAGACGGATCTTCCTGCGCCAGACGACCCAGCGCCAGACCCATTTTTTCCTGATCGGCCTGGGTTCTGGGTTCCACCGCCACGGAGATAACCGGTTCCGGAAACTCCATGCGCTCCAGAATGATAGGCGCGTTCGGGGCACACAGGGTGTCACCGGTAGTCACGTCTTTCAGACCGATAGCGGCGGCGATATCACCGGCACAAACGGATTTGATCTCTTCACGCTTGTTGGCATGCATCTGTACGATACGGCCGAAACGCTCACGCTTGCCCTTGACCGAGTTCAGCACGGCATCACCGGAGTTAACCACACCGGAGTACACGCGGAAGAAGGTCAGGTTGCCCACGAAAGGATCGGTCGCAATCTTGAACGCAAGAGCAGAGAAAGGAGCGGCATCGTCGGCCGGACGCGTGTCCGGTGTGACGCCGTCTTCTTTCAGACCGCTGATGGCGTGAACTTCTACCGGAGACGGCAGATAGTCAATCACCACGTCCAGCATGGCCTGTACACCCTTGTTCTTGAATGCAGAACCACAGGTGACCAGGATGACTTCGCTGTTCAGCACACGGCTGCGCAGAGCAGACTTGATTTCTGCTTCCGACAGCTCGTCGCCTTCCAGGTACTTGTCCATCAGTTCTTCATTGGCTTCGGCAGCAGCCTCAACCAGATTCTGATGCCATTCGTCGGCCAGCGCTTGCATCTCGGCAGGAATGTCGTCGTAGACAAAGGTGGTACCGTTGTCTTCTTCACTCCAGCTAATGGCCTTCATCTTGATGAGATCAATAACGCCTTTGAAATTTTCTTCTGCGCCGATCGGAAGCTGAACAGGTACAGGCACGCCTTTCAGGCGGGTCTTGATCTGTTCAACCACACGCAAGAAATTGGCGCCGGTACGGTCCATCTTGTTGACGAACGCAATACGCGGAACCGCATACTTGTTGGCCTGACGCCATACGGTTTCAGACTGGGGCTGAACGCCACCAACGGCACAGTAGACCATAACGGCACCATCGAGCACTCGCATGGAACGTTCTACTTCGATGGTGAAGTCAACGTGTCCGGGGGTGTCGATGATGTTAATACGATGCTGTGGATACTGGTGCGCCATACCATCCCAAAAACAGGTAGTAGCGGCAGAGGTAATGGTGATACCACGCTCTTGTTCCTGCTCCATCCAGTCCATGGTAGCAGCGCCATCATGTACTTCGCCGATTTTATGGCTTACACCGGTGTAAAACAGCACCCGCTCTGTGGTGGTGGTTTTACCGGCGTCAATGTGAGCGCTGATGCCGATGTTGCGATAGCGCTCAATGGGAGTTGTACGAGCCACAATAATATCCTCTTGCTAAGGTCTATTGTCCTTAGTAAGCAATCAAACGGGCGCGATATTAACCGCGCCCATCCAATTACCAGCGGTAGTGGGCAAACGCTTTGTTTGCTTCGGCCATACGGTGCACGTCTTCACGCTTCTTAACCGCAGAACCTTTGTTTTCAGCAGCATCCAGCAGCTCGCCAGCCAGACGCTGAGCCATGGATTTTTCACCACGCTTACGCGCAGAGTCTACCAGCCAGCGCATGCCCAGGGCATTACGACGCACGGGACGTACTTCAACAGGCACCTGGTAGGTAGAGCCACCTACACGGCGCGATTTAACTTCAACTGTAGGACGAATGTTCTCCAGCGCTTCTTCGAACAGCGCCAGATGTTCCTTGCTGGTTTTTTCAGCAACAATTTCCAGAGCACCGTAAACAATTTTCTCAGCGGTAGACTTCTTGCCGTCTATCATCAGGATGTTTACGAATTTTGCCAGCAGCTCGGATCCGAACTTAGGATCCGGCAGTATTTTACGCTGGCCGATCACGCGACGTCTTGGCATTGCAAACTCTCCGTAACTTCAGGGATAACCCAAAACACAACAGGTTAAAAAATAAAATGTTTGGCCTTACTTAACGGAGAACCATTAAGACTTGGGCTTCTTGGCACCGTACTTGGAACGGGCCTGGCGACGAGCGGAAACACCTGAGGTGTCCAGTGCGCCACGTACGGTGTGATAACGCACACCGGGCAAATCTTTAACACGACCACCGCGGATCAGAACAACGGAGTGTTCCTGCAGGTTGTGGCCTTCACCACCGATGTAGGAGTTAACCTCAAAACCGTTGGTCAGACGAACACGACATACTTTACGCAGTGCAGAGTTCGGCTTCTTCGGGGTAGTGGTGTATACGCGGGTACATACACCGCGTTTCTGCGGGCACGCTTCCAGCGCCGGCACGTTGCTTTTAGCAACGGCTTGCTGGCGAGGCTTGCGAACCAGCTGGTTAATAGTTGCCATTAACAGCTCCTGAAAAGTATCGTTCTACAGTTGTGAAAAATCTATCCCCAAAAGCGGGGACGCAAAATTCTATGCTTGCCGTGCTGGCGAGTCAAGATTTATACAATTTTTGGCACATAATTTGTGCCAAAGGCATCACCAGGCCTGAGGACTACCCAGCGTTACCACCAGTTCGACCAGCCCGTCCATGGTAATGGGCTCACCCAACCCATGTTTCAGCCCCCGCGCCTGCAGGTCTTCCCGCATCACATAGAGGCGTCCACTGTCGGCCAGGGTCTGTAACCGCGCCTGCCAGTCGGGCACAGTGACCGCAATCACCGCATCCTGCCATAGCAATAGTCGATCCTGATCCTGCATATGATACAGCGCCTGCACCAAATCATGACGACCGAAGGGAGAATGTTTTACCGTATGTAGCATAGCGCCCTCAAAAACTCAGCCGCACCTTGTAATCAGCCAGCCGCTGCTGCAGTTCGGGCTGTGACAGCACCGCCGCCTCTATGGCCAGCCGTTCCGCCGGTACTCCCCGCTCGGCCAGCGCCTCGGCACTGATATAGACATTATCGACATCATACAGCTCGAGCAGGCCGAAGGTGGGGGCATAATTTCGCCCCAGCACCAAAGATGGATCCTGCCCGGACAGCAGTTGATAGATGCCATCATCGATAAAAAAAACCCCTATGTCTTCACTCAGGGCCGAGGTGGCCAGCACGGCATCCAGCCCTTCCCGGCCGGAAGCCGAGCCATGAGGCGGCGTTCGGAAAATAAAGGCGACCTTGTTCATCGATCACAGTCCATCAAAGTATGCTCATCAGCATATGTGCTTCAACTTATGTTCTTCAACATAAGACATCAGAATTGTACCACCCGGTCGGCACTCAGCGCCGCCTGCGCCAGCGAGCCCAGCCCGCCGAGCCGGAAAGGTGGTGCCAGGTTCCACTGCTCCAACCCACCCTGCGCGGCGGAGTCCTTGTCACTGACTCCCCGACGCAGCGCTGCGGCCACACAGACATCCAGCGTTAACTCATGCTCAAGGGCCAGATTGACCCAGGCCTGCTGCAGATGCGTTTCATCGCCGGCCGGCTGCACCAACTGACTGGCGTTGTGTACACCTTCCTGGTAGAAAAAAATCTGACTGATCACGTGGCCCTTCTGTAACAGGGCGCGAGCAAAACGATAGGCGTCCGCCGCTGACTGGGTCCCGTAACAGGGGCCTGTGACCAGGAGCGCAAAGCGCAGGGAAGCTGATTTCATGACGGGATCCGGACAAGATGGGGCAACCAAAGGCCGCCCCGGGCAAGACTTATTCGACGTAGGCAACCGCTTCCACTTCTACCAGCACGTCTTTGGGCAGACGGGCCACTTCCACACAGGAACGCGCCGGCGCACCCAGGGTAAAATAGCTGGCATAGACTTCGTTGAAGGCGAGGAAGTTGTTCATGTCGGACAGGAAGCAGGTGGTTTTGAGTACGCTGGACGCGTCGGCACCGGCTTCGGCCAATACGGCTATCAGATTGTCCATTACCTGCTTGGTCTGGGCTTCGATGCCGCCTTCAACCACATCCATGCTCACAGGATCGAGCGGGATCTGACCAGAGGTATACACCATATTGCCGATGCGAGTAGCCTGAACATAAGGACCAATGGCGGCGGGGGCCTTGTCGGTAGCGATGATTGTTTTAGTCATGGGTTCTCCTGATGATGCGATGGCTCTTCGTCATCGCGTTTTTTTTGTCGAATATAAAGATAAACCGTGTGTTTGGATATATTGAGTTTGTCCGACACCATGGCAATGGCGTCCTTGATGTCGAAAATGCCCTTTTCATACAGGGTGGTGACGATCTGCTTGTTTTTGGCGTTGTTGGCCACATCCGGATCGGCATTGATGGCGTCGATAGTACGCTCCACGGTCAGAGTCACCAGCTCTTCAACGTTGTTGTTGAAGTTTTCCGGCGAGGCTTCGGCCCGCTCCGCCACCCTGGGCAGGAAGTCGGCCATCAGTTCGTGAAAAGGCGCGCCCAGATGCAGGTTGATACACAAGAGGCCGATAACGTCGCCCTGCAGATTACGCAGCGCCTGAGTCGAGGATTTCATCGGGGTGCCGAGTCGGCTCTGGGTAAAACAGGTCTGCCCCTGCGCCTCCCCCTGCCGTTCCAGCTCGGGTAACAGCCGCAGAGCCTGTTCGGTCAAGGGAGATCCTACCTGACAACCACTGTAGCCGCCATTGACAACCTTGAGTACCGAACTGTCCGGGTCTGCCAGCGAGTGCAATACCACCTCACAGTGCTTGCCGAACATCTCGGCCAACCCTTCGACCAGACCACCATATAGCTCCAGCAACTGCCGGTCTTGCTGATCGAGGGTACTTTTGGCTGCACTTTTTTTCAGGGAACGGGCCGTCCCACTTTCCGCTGGCATTTCTGGCTCCCACCCACCAAACATCTGGCTCTGATTCTCAACTGCTGATGGCAGATGTCAACTATTTTTGAGGCAGGTTGGGAGCCCGCCCGCGCTGGCAGCGGTATTTAAGCCACAGACACTGTCAGCCCCGGGGGCCATTTTCGATGCTGACAATTTTTCCCCTTCTGATGGTGACGATTTGCATGAACTGATAGCGGCCAAAATGATAGGTCCAGCGCTCTCCGTCCGGCTCCTGATACCAGCGGCCGTAATGAGTGCGATAATGACGCCAGGCCGTCTCCCGCACCAACGGCTCACCACAATAAAGCAGCAACAGGGCTTTGGGGTCACCGTCGGTGATCAACCGGTTGTTACAACGCATGCTGTCTGCCTGGGCCGGCGCCAGCCAAAGCCAAATCAGCCATAACAGAGAGTAGTAGCGCATTCTGTTCTCCGGCCTGACTATTGTCACACTTGTCTGCCGCTTTCCTCACAGTGCCGTTTCGTCGGGCAAAGCGCACTGCTTCTCCGGCACGCCGTGAACCCATCCATGGGGGCTCCACTGCGCCATCCCTGGCGCAGAGGGCCGGCGAAGCAGACACCCTTTACCCTCCTGAGTCCGGCATGGAGTTGTCTGTATCTGGCTAGCTCCGCCGCAGCTTCACGAAGCGGCAGCGGGGATTGCCGGAGCCGACCGTCACATGCCAGGGATGGCATGTGCCGAGCGACACAGGGAGGTGCTTGAAGCGTGTTGGCGGAGCGCAACCGCGCTGCTGCTTCGCATTACGATCACCTTCAGCGACCTATGACTAAAGCATAGGAGCCCCGCTTCCCGGCCACAAAAAAACCGCCCGCAGGCGGTTTTTCAATATCGGACCAAGGCTCAGGCGCGTAGGGATTTTTCGCCGCGCGACACGCCGCAGACGCCGCTGCGAACCACTTCCACCACTTCTGTGGTTTCACTCATGTTGCGGATAAAGGCATCCAGCTTGTCGCTGGTACCGACCAGCTGCACCGTATACAGGTGCGGGGTCACATCGACGATCTGGCCACGGAAGATATCGGCGGTGCGTTTGACTTCATCACGATTGGCGCCATCGGCGCGCACCTTGACCAGCACGATTTCCCGCTCGATATGCTCACCTTCGCTCAGGTCACTCACCTTGAGCACATCCACCAGCTTGTTCAGCTGTTTGGTGATCTGCTCGATTACCCGCTCATCACCGGTGGTGACTATGGTCATCCGCGACAGGGTCGGATCCTCGGTGGGTGCCACCGTCAGGGTCTCGATGTTGTAAGCCCGCTGGGAAAACAGTCCTACGACCCGGCTCAGCGCCCCGGACTCGTTTTCCAGCAACAGGGATATAATACGCCGCATCAGGTTCTCTCCGTTTTGCTTAACCACATTTCATCCATGGCTCCGGTCTTGATCTGCATGGGATAAACATGCTCTTCCGGATCGATCACTATATCCATAAACACCAGTTTGTCGGTCAGGGAGAAGCATTTCTCCAGTGCCGCATCCAGCTCTTTCGGATCCGAGACCCGAATCCCCACATGGCCATAGGCCTCGGCCAGCTTGACGAAGTCAGGCAGGGAGTCCATGTAGGAATGGCTCTCGCGTCCTTCGTAGAACATCTTCTGCCACTGTTTCACCATGCCCAGAGAATGGTTGTTCATGGAGATGATCTTCACCGGTATGTTGTACTGCATACAGGTGGACAGTTCCTGGATATTCATCTGAATGGAGCCGTCACCGGTCACGCAGACAGATACCGCATCGGGTCGCGCCATCTGTGCGCCCATGGCTGCCGGCAGGCCGAAGCCCATGGTGCCGAGACCACCGGAGTTGATCCACTGGCGCGGCTTGTCAAATGGATAATAGAGTGCGGCAAACATCTGGTGCTGGCCCACATCGGAGCTGACCATGGCCTCGCCCTTGGTGATGCGGTAGACAGATTCGATGACCTGCTGCGGCTTGATGTACTGCTCGCTGGTTTCATAACGCAGACACTGACGGGAGCGCCACTGTTCAATTTGCTCCCACCAGTCGCTCATCGCCTGCGGCTCCGTTTTCAAACCCAGCTCGCGAATGGTTTCCAGCATTTGCGCCAGCACCGTATCGGCAGAGCCGACGATGGGAATCTGGGTCTTGATGTTCTTGGAGATGGAGGTGGGATCCACATCCACATGCACTATGGTGGCATGGGGACAGAACTTCTCCACATTGTTGGTCACCCTGTCGTCGAAACGGGCACCGATAGCCAGGATCAGATCCGAGTTATGCATGGTCTTGTTGGCTTCATAGGTACCATGCATACCGAGCATACCGACAAACTGCTTGTGGGTACCGGGCATACTGCCCAACCCCATCAGGGTGTTGGTGACCGGCAGATTGAACAGCTCGGCCAGCTGAACCACCAGGGCACTGGCTTCGGCGGTCACGGCACCACCACCGACATACATCACCGGACGCCTGGCATCGGCCAGGGCTTTCATCGCCTTCTTGATCTGGCCTTTATGCCCGACGCCGGTCGGATTGTAGGAACGCATTTCCACCGAGCTGGGGTACACATAGGGATGCTTTTCTTTCGGATTTTGCACGTCTTTGGGCAAATCCACCACCACAGGGCCGGGACGACCGGTGGCGGCAATGTAATAGGCTTTCTTGATGGCCTCAGGGATATCCGTGGCTTTCTTGCACAGGAAGCTGTGTTTCACTATAGGCCGCGAGATACCGATCATATCGGTTTCCTGGAAGGCATCGTCACCGATATAGAAGGTGGGTACCTGACCAGACAGGATCACCATGGGAATGGAGTCCATATAGGCGGTGGCGATACCGGTAATGCAGTTGGTTGCTCCCGGGCCCGAGGTCACCAGCACGGTACCGACCTTGCCGGTGGCGCGAGTGTAGCCATCGGCCATGTGTACGGCCGCCTGTTCATGGCGCACCAGCACGTGTTCAATTTTACTGTTTTCAAACAAGGCGTCATAGATATCAAGCACTGAACCGCCGGGATAACCGAATATGTGTTCGATTCCCTGATCTTCCAGCGCCCGCACTACCATTTCTGCGCCTGATAACATCTCCATGATAAGCCCTCCAGGCTCTACTCCGCTCACTTTGTCATCTTTCACCGTCAGAGCCACTCGGTCGGACTGCTGCAACATGACAAAGCAATCAGCTTTTTATCTTTATAAAACAAATACTTCTGCCTGACAGAATACAAATAAGCAGAAAAAGGATCAAAAATTACCTTAACCGGCTTTAAATCGCTTGTCTACGAGCTTTATAAAAAGCGCCGTCCGGGCAGAGCTCCCACTATTTTATAGCACGGCCGCCACCAGAAAAGCGGGGCCAGTTTCAACCTTAAGGCCAGACCAAATCACGGTTTTTTCCACTCCCTGAACCTTGCAGCCAGACCTGAAAATAAGGTAGTCAAGCCATCAGCCCCATATACCTCACATATGGTCGTGCGAAGCGATGACACCCTTAGTTACCGCTTTTTCTGCAAAAAAAGCACCCATCATCCAGAAGTTGTATACACCCAAAAAAACAACAAAATACAGAACTAAAAACCAATAAGTAACGATAAAACCAACACAAAAGACCAACTAAACACCAAATACCCCCTGCTCGCCCTTGCAGTGAGCCTCTACCGAGAATATTGCAAATATTGACACCATCACCGATTCCCGTTATTGGTATAGCATTGTTAACGGATTCTTCCTCGGTGATGAGTGCTATGCTCAAACATATTCAGCTACTGCTACTACTATCCTCACAGGTGCTCAAGCGCACGGGTCGGGCGTAGCTGGAATTCATCATCCACATATATACACACTAAAACCCGTGCCATCCGCACGGGTTTTTTACATCTGTCGCGGGCGGCAAGGTACAACAGAGGGAAAGCGACATGTCGAACCAGGTCATTATATTCGATACCACTTTGCGAGATGGCGAACAGGCGCTTTCCGCCAGCCTGACGGTCAAGGAAAAACTGCAGATCGCCCTGGCGTTGGAACGCCTCGGGGTCGACGTGATGGAAGTCGGCTTCCCCATTTCTTCACCCGGTGATTTCAAGTCGGTACAAACCATAGCCAGCCACATCAAGAACAGCCGGGTCTGCGCCCTGTCGCGCGCGCTCAAGCCGGACATCGATGCCGCCGCCGAGGCGTTGCGGGTAGCGGATCAGTTCCGCATCCATACCTTTATCTCCACCTCCGACATTCACGTGCAGAGCAAGCTGCGCAAAGACTTCGATTCGGTGCTGGAGATGAGTGTCGACGCAGTCAAGCATGCCCGCGGTTACACGGACGACGTGGAGTTCTCCTGTGAAGATGCCGGCCGTACCCCCATCGACAACCTGTGTCGCATGGTCGAAGCGGTGATCAAGGCCGGTGCCACCACCGTCAATATCCCCGATACCGTGGGTTATACGGTGCCGAGCGAGTTCGCTGGTATCATAGAGGCCCTGTTCAACCGGGTACCCAACATCGACCAGGCGGTCATCTCGGTGCACTGTCACGACGATCTGGGCATGTCGGTGGCCAACTCCATCGCCGCTGTGCAGCAAGGCGCCCGCCAGATTGAATGTACCATCAACGGCATCGGCGAACGGGCCGGCAACTGCTCGCTCGAAGAAATAGCCATGGTCATGAAAACCCGGGGCGACTTGCTCGGGGTGCACACCAATATCAAGAGCCAGGAAATCTACCGCACCAGCCAGCTGGTCCGTAACCTGTGCAACATGCCGGTGCAGCCCAACAAGGCCATCGTCGGTGCCAATGCGTTCGCACACTCCTCCGGTATTCACCAGGACGGGATGCTGAAAAACAAGAACACCTACGAGATCATCACTCCCGAAAGCATAGGTCTGCCGAAAAACCAGCTCAACCTGACCTCCCGCTCCGGCCGCCACGTGATCAAGCACCGCATGGCCGAGATGGGCTACACCGAGCAGGACTACGATCTCGATACCCTCTACACCAGCTTCCTGGCATTGGCGGATCGCAAGGGCCAGGTATTCGATTATGATCTGGAAGCCCTGGTGTTCTTCAGCCAGATCCACGAAGAGCCCGAGCAGTTCAAGCTCAAGTACCTGAGCGTTCAGTCCGGCAGCAACGTCATGTCCACCGCCAGCGTGCGTATGGAAGTGGGTGATGAAGTGGTCAACGAAGCCGCCGTGGGCAATGGCCCGGTCGATGCGGTCTACCAGTGCATCAACCGCGTTACCGGTTACGACATTCGCATCGACAAATATGAACTCAAGAGCAAGGGCGAAGGCAACGATGCCCTCGGCCAGGTGGATATCGTCGCCGAATACAAAGAGCGCAAGTTCCACGGTATGGGACTGGCCACCGACATCGTCGAATCTTCCGCCCAGGCGCTGGTACATGTGATCAACAGCATCTGGCGAGCCGAGCAGGTCGCCGAAAAGAAAGAAGAAATTCAGAAGAAAATTCGTATGGAGACAGTGTGAGTATGAGTGCAAGTTACAAGGTCGCCGTATTGCCCGGAGACGGCATCGGCCCCGAGGTGATGGCAGAAGCCCTCAAGGTATTGGACAAGGTACAGGCGGAGTTCGGCTTCGGCCTGGAACTGAGTCACCATGATGTGGGTGGTATCGCCATCGACAACCACGGCACTCCTCTGCCGGCGGCGACCCTGGCCGGCTGTGAAGCCGCCGACGCGGTACTGTTCGGCTCTGTGGGCGGCCCCAAGTGGGAAAACCTGCCCCCCAACGACCAGCCGGAGCGCGGTGCCCTGCTGCCCCTGCGCGGTCATTTCAAGCTGTTCTGCAACATGCGCCCGGCCCGTATCTATCAGGGTTTGGAAGGCTTCTCGCCGCTGCGTGCCGACATCAGCGCCCGCGGCTTCGACATCGTCTGCATGCGTGAGCTGACCGGCGGCATCTACTTCGGCCAGCCCAAGGGGCGCGAAGGCACCGGCGCCAACGAGAAGGCGTTCGACACCGAGGTCTATCACCGTTTCGAAATCGAACGCATCGCCCGTCTGGCGTTCGAGGCCGCCCGCGGTCGTCGCGGTATCGTCACCTCGGTCGACAAGGCCAACGTACTGCAGGCCTCCATCCTGTGGCGTGAGGTGGTCATCGAGGTCGCCAAAGACTACCCGGACGTGACCCTGAACCACATTTATATCGATAACGCCACCATGCAGCTGATCAAGGATCCGTCCCAGTTCGACGTCATGCTGTGCTCCAACCTGTTCGGCGACATCATCTCCGACGAAATGGCGATGATCACCGGCTCCATGGGGCTGCTGCCGTCGGTCAGCCTGAACGACAAGGGCTTTGGCCTGTACGAGCCGGCCGGCGGCTCCGCCCCGGATATTGCCGGTCAGGGCATCGCCAACCCCATCGCCCAGATCCTGTCGGCCGCGCTGATGCTGCGTTACAGCTTCAAGCAGGAAGAAGCGGCTCAGGCCATAGAACGCGCCGTGAGCGAAACCCTGGCCGCCGGTTATTTCAGTGGCGACCTCTACAGTGCCGACGCCGCACATCCGGTGCAGACCACCGCCCAGATGGGTGAGCAGATCGCCGCCCGTATCAGGAGAGCAAACTAATGGCCACCACCCTCTATCAGAAAGTATTTGATGCCCACCTGGTACGCAACGAAGCCGGCGAAACGCCCCTGCTTTATATCGACCGTCACCTGGTGCATGAAGTGACCTCACCCCAGGCCTTCGACGGCCTGCGCGAAAAGGGTCGCAAGCTGCGTCGCCCGGACCGTACCTGGGCCACCATGGACCATAACGTGTCCACCCAGACCAACGACATCGCCGCCTCCGGTGAAATGGCCCGCATCCAGATGGAAACCCTGGCCAGCAACTGTGAAGAATTCGGCGTGCCGCTGTATGACTTGCACCACAAGTACCAGGGCATAGTGCACGTGATTGGCCCCGAGCTGGGCCTGACCCTGCCCGGCACCACCATCGTCTGCGGCGACTCCCATACCGCCACCCACGGTGCCTTCGGTGCCCTGGCTTTCGGTATCGGTACCTCCGAGGTGGAGCACGTC
Source organism: Oceanisphaera sp. (assembly GCA_041586855.1). Lineage (GTDB taxonomy): Bacteria > Pseudomonadota > Gammaproteobacteria > Enterobacterales > Aeromonadaceae > Oceanimonas. Next base: position 13,354 of record JBFGZI010000023.1, read on the forward strand.
ATGGCGACCCAGACCCTGAAACAGGGCCGGGCCAAAACCATGAAGATCCAGGTCAACGGCGCGCTCAAGCCGGGCATCAGCGCCAAGGATGTGGTACTGGCCATCATCGGCAAGGTCGGCCATGCCGGCGGCACCGGTTACGTGGTGGAGTTCTGTGGCAGCGTCATCGAGTCGCTGTCGATGGAAGCCCGCATGACCATCTGTAACATGGCCATCGAGCTTGGCGCAAAAGCCGGCCTGGTTGCCCCCGATCAGACTACCTTCGACTACCTCAAGGGCAAACCCTTTGCCCCCGAAGGTAGCGACTGGGATCAGGCTGTCGCCTACTGGCAGACCCTGAAGTCCGACGACGACGCCGCATTTGACGCCGTGATCGAACTGGACGGGGCCGATATCGCCCCCCAGGTGACCTGGGGCACCAACCCGGGTCAGGTCATGCCCGTGAACGGCATTATTCCCGTACCGGCAGACATCAAAGATCCCACCGAGCGTCAGTCGGCAGTCAAGGCGCTGCAATACATGGATATTCCGGCCGGTGGCAAACTCACCGACGTGAGCATCGACAAGGTGTTTATCGGTTCCTGTACCAACAGCCGCATCGAAGACTTGCGTGCCGCCGCCGCCATCGCCCAGGGCCGCAAGGTCGCCGCCGGTGTACAGGCCTTGGTGGTACCCGGTTCTCAGCAGGTGAAGGCTCAGGCCGAAGCGGAAGGACTGGACAAGATATTCATCGAAGCCGGTTTCGAATGGCGTCTGCCAGGATGTTCCATGTGTCTGGCCATGAACAACGACCGGCTGCAGCCGGGCGAGCGCTGTGCCGCCACCAGCAACCGCAACTTCGAAGGCCGTCAGGGCCGGGGTGGTCGTACTCATCTGGTGAGCCCGGCCATGGCCGCCGCCGCCGCCGTCTTCGGTCACTTTGTCGACATTCGAGAATTATAAGGGGTATTACATGAGCGGATTCAAGCAATTAACCGGTATTGCCGCCCCTCTGGATGCGGCCAATGTGGATACCGATCAGATCATCCCCAAGCAGTTTCTGCAGAAGGTCACCCGGTCCGGCTTCGGCAAGCACCTGTTTCACGACTCGCGCTTTCTCGACGATGCCGGCAAGCAGCCCAACCCGGAATTTGTACTGAACCAGGCTCCTTATGACAAGGCGGTGATCCTGCTGGCCCGGGAAAACTTCGGTTGTGGCTCCAGCCGCGAGCACGCACCTTGGGCGCTGGCCGACTTCGGCCTGCAGGCGGTGATCGCCCCGAGCTTTGCCGATATCTTCTACGGCAACGCCATCAACAACGGCATGGTACCGGTGCGGCTGACCGAAGAGCAGGTAGACGCCCTGTTCCAATATCTCGCTGCCAACAAGGGCGCCGACATCACTGTGGATCTGGAAGCCCAGCAGGTACGCGCCGGCGAGCTCAGCTTCTCATTCGAGATCGACGAGTTCCGCCGCTACTGCCTGCTCAACGGTCTGGACAGCATAGGCCTGACCCTGCAGCACCAGGATCAGATCGACGCCTATGAGGCCAAGCAGCCGAGCTGGCTGTAAGCTTCTCGGAAGCAAGGTTTCAACGCCGGCGAAAGCCGGCGTTTTTGTCTGACCGGCCAATTAAATTCAAGATATAATACCAATCTAAATAAAAATATGATCTATTTCAAAGCCGGACACGAGAGGAAACAGAGTCACCTCCCACGACACGCCATGAACCCATCCCTGGGGCTCGGGAAATGCCGTCTGACCGCCAGGGATGGCGGGAATGCCGGAACGGCAGGAGCATTTTTCGGCCATGGCATTTCACGGTCGTGGGAGCCGATCTCTGTTGCCTCTCCTAAGCACCGAGTTGTCTGCAGGGCGCTCCCGCAGGCGACACGGCAGCAGAGGGGCGGATGAAGGGTTCTACTCCAGCGACCATCACATGACAGGACCAA
>JBFGZI010000024.1:0-15024 GCA_041586855.1 Oceanisphaera sp.
ATTTCCCGAGCCCTCAGGGGGCGAGCTTGTCTCGCCGTGACGAATCGTTTCAGCTAAACCGAGCATCCAGTGAATGCTCGCAGTTGGCTGAAACGATGAGTGTCATTTATCAATGGCGTGTCGTGGGAGGCGGCTGTGTTGCCTCTGAGCTCGAGTTTAAAAAATGATCAGATGTTTATTCAAACTGGCATTACAGCCCCAGTATTTCCTTGGCGAAGGGGATACTGAGCTTGCGCTTGGCCTGAAAGGAGGCGTTATCGAGCAGGTCGAGGGCAGCGAGCAGGGTGCTCATGTCCCGGGACAAACGATTGAGCAGGAAGCGGCCGACGTCGGTAGGCAACTTGAAACCGCGCAACTCGGATCTCAGCTGCAGGGCGCTGAGCTTGCCCTCGTCATCCAGAGGCTTCAGCTGATAGGCCACACCCCAGTCGAGGCGCGAGGCCAGATCCGGCAAGCCCAGTCCCAGGTTGCGCGGCGCGTTGACGGCACTGATCACCAGAGAGCCCGGGGCCCGTTCGCGACGGCGATTGAAGAAATTGAACACAGCCCGCTCCCACTCTTCCACGCCGGCAATGGCCTCCAGATTATCCAGACACACCAGCGCCAAGAGCTCCATACCATCCAGTAGTCGGGGCGACATATTCTGATAGCTGTCGAGAGAGATATAGGCTGCAGTTTCACCCTCACCATCCAGTTCGGCACAGGCGGCATGCAACAAGTGAGAGCGACCACTGCCTTGTTGGCCCCAGAAATACAGCAACTCGTCGCCCTGGCCAATGGCCGCATTTTTAAGGGCAGTGATCAGCTGGGCATTATCGCCCGGATAAAAACTGGCAAAGGTTTCATCGTCCGGCAGCTGTACCGCCAGTGCCAGCTGGGCTGGCTGTTTATCTTCTTCATCACCGTTAATCACGTTTGGCTTCCGACCAGCTGAATTCCCGCTCACCGATCACCGCCAGCCCGGTCATGGAGGTCAAGGCCTGCAATACGGCGGTACGAGAGCCCGGCACACTCAGACGATAGCGTCCCTGAAATCCGGCGCTGTCGATAACATAGACAGAGCCCACCCCATCGAGTTGACTCAGCTTGCGCTCCAGCAGCACGGAATCGGCATACCGGCGCAGGCCGGATACCACTATGGTCAGCTCGCCCGGTGCATCCGCCTCGACCAATAGAGGCTGTTCCGGCGCCGGGTTCACCGGTCTCGACGGCTGTTGTGAGTCCTGCTGACCGACCCAGTAACGATTGAGACGCGCCATCAGCTCGGTCACCGCTTCCGCACCCCTGGCCAGTTCACCTTGCGCCAATTTGCCTTGTAACAGGGGCTGCTCTTGCTCGGCGCCAAACAGCTGCCAGCGGCCGCCTGCCGCGCCCTGCTCGACGGCCAGCCAGTAGTCGGCACCGTAGCGCCGGCTGGCCTCACGCAGGAGTTTGGCATCAAACAGTTCGCGGGTGTTCAGCGTCATGTGCTCTTCCAGATCCCACAGCGGCCACAGCAGCGGCACCTGATAGGCAGAAGAGGCCCGCCGCCAGGCGGTATTCGCCTCATTGCGAGCGCGCCCCTCTTTCGATAACCATACCAGCAGGGTGGGCCTCGATGCCCGTGAGAACGGCAGCTCGGCACTTTGCAGTAAGGCTAGCAGCTCTTCTTCGTTGAAGACGGCATTATAACCGGAACCCGAGGGCTCGGACTGCAGATAGCGCGACAAGTCATGCTGCACTTCATCCTGTACCCAGGAGTCTTTAGCCTGATCACCGGTCAAGCGGGCCAGGACCAGGCGCACCGCCTGCGCCCGGGCCTCATCCCTATGGTAAGGGGCCGGATCAATATTAACCTCAAACACCGACTGCGCAGACGCGGCGGTAGAACACAGCAGCAGCGTCGTCAGTAACAGATTTTTCAACATCAAGTTGCCACGTTTAAAAAGCATAAGGCGCATGATAACCACAGAATTTATCTCTGGCCAGATTCAATGGTGCTGTGTTCTGGGCAACACCAGGTTGAGCAGTATGCCGACGATGCCGCACAGGCTGATGCCCTGCAGGCTGAAACCGCCAATACCGAAGGCCATGCCACCGATGCCGAAGATCAGGATCACCGCCACGATGCACAGGTTACGCGCCTGGGACAAGTCCACCTGATGCTTGATCAGGCTGTTCAGGCCCACTGTGGCGATGGAGCCGAACAGCAAAATCATGATGCCGCCCATCACCGGGGTAGGAATACTCAGCATCAGGGCCCCGAATTTGCCGACGAAGGCCAGCACGATGGCAAAACCCGCGGCCCAGGTCATGATCACCGGATTGAAGTTCTTGGTCAGCATCACGGCGCCGGTCACCTCGGAATAGGTGGTGTTGGGCGGGCCGCCGAACAGAGAAGAACCGACGGTAGCCAGGCCGTCGCCCAGCAGGGTACGGTGCAACCCCGGCTTCTTGATGTAGTCCTTACCGGTCACCGAGCTGATGGCCAGTACATCACCGATGTGCTCGATGGCCGGCGCTATCGCCACCGGCAGCATGAAGAGCACAGCATGCCAGTTCCATTCGGGAGCGACAAAATGCGGCATAGAGAACCAGGCTGCCTCGCGAACCGGGGTAAAGTCGACCACGCCAAACCACAGCGCCAGGCTGTATCCCACTGTGATACCGGCGGTAATGGGTACCAGGCGAAACACCCCTTTCGCCATCGTGGACACCAGCAATGTGGTGACCAGGGCCGACAGCGAGAGCCACAGCGCAATATCGTGCGACATCATCTCGACTGCCCCGTCACCGGTCTTGCCAATGGCCATGTTCACCGCCATCGGCGCCAGGCCCAGGCCAATCACCATGATCACAGGTCCCACCACCACCGGCGGCAGCAGCCGGGTCAACAGAGCAGTACCACGCCAGCGCACCAGCTGGCTGAGCAGTACATACATGACGCCGGCCGCCATCAGGCCGCTCATGGTGGCGGGGATGCCCCAGGTTTGCACCCCGTACAGAATAGGCGCGATAAAGGCGAAAGAAGACGCCAGAAAAATAGGCACCTGACGCTTGGTGCACAGCTGAAAAATCAGGGTGCCGAAGCCGGCGGTAAACAAGGCTACATTGGGATCCAACCCGGTGATCAGCGGCATCAGTACCAGGGCGCCAAAGGCCACAAACAACATCTGGGAGCCGGCCAGAGCCTGGCGCAACGGGGTATTGGCCGCACTCTGGCCGTGGGCCAGAGCGTCGGGTTGATTTACTGAACTCATCTTTTATTTACCTTGTACAAACGGAAAAAAACCGGCCTTCGCCGGTTTTGACTTACTTGGTACCAAAAATCTTGTCACCGGCATCACCGAGGCCGGGAATAATATAACCGTGATCATCGAGCCGCTCGTCGATGGAAGCACAGTACAGCTCTACATCCGGATGAGCCTCTTCCAGTGCCTTGAGCCCTTCCGGCGCCGCTACCAGCACCACTATCTTGAAATGCTGACAGCCTTTTTCCTTCAATAGGTCGATGGTGGCGATCATGGAGCCGCCGGTGGCCAGCATGGGATCCACAATCAGCGCCAGCCGCTCGTCGATATGGCTGACCAGCTTGTTGAAATAGTGCACTGGCTGCAGGGTTTCTTCGTCACGATAGACCCCCACCACGCTGACCCGGGCGCTCGGCATATGCTCCAGCACCCCGTCCATCATGCCCAGGCCCGCACGCAAGATCGGCACTACAGTGACTTTTTTGCCCTTGAGCTGATCCACCTCGGTCGGGCCGTTCCAGCCATTAATGGTTGTTTTTTCGGTTTCAAAATCGGCAGTGGCCTCATAGGTCAGCAGGCTGCCGACTTCTTTTGCCAGTTCACGAAAGCGTTTGGTACTGATATCGGCTTCCCGCATCAGACCCAGCTTGTGTTTCACCAAAGGGTGCTTAACCTCAACGACTTTCATCAACTTACTCTCCCGACGCACTGAAACTGTATGCACATGCACAAAAAAACCGCGGGACTTTAGCATAAAATAGCGCCCGACGGCAGACATTCAGGGTAAATTTTAGCAAAGGAAGCCGTCGTCTTCCTGCCTGGGCCGGTTTTCGACCCGATTTCGCCCCACGATCGCCAAACGAGCAGCCGGCCTCCGCCTGATCCATCGCCCTCGCTTTCGGCTTCGGCTGGAAATGATTCGCTTCAGGAAGATGCATCGACGGGCCAACGCCGGTGGCACTGCTTCGCGCATTAAATTAGAATAGTGGCCGAAACAGTGACTGATAGCCGGTGGCAGCGCCAACTGGTGCCAAACCCGCTCCTCAATAAAATGACAAGGTAACCACTCGTGACGCAGAAGAAACCCCTGAGCTATAAAGATGCCGGTGTAGATATTGATGCCGGTAACGCCCTGGTTGAACGCATCAAAGGCGTCAGCCGTCGCACTCAACGCCCGGAAGTCATGGGTGGACTCGGGGGCTTCGGTGCCCTGTGCCAGCTGCCGACCGGCTACAAGGAACCGGTACTGGTGGCCGGCACCGACGGCGTAGGCACCAAGCTGCGTCTGGCCATCGATCTCAAGCGTCATCAGGGCGTGGGTATCGATCTGGTGGCCATGTGCGTTAACGACCTGATAGTACAGGGCGCCGAGCCGCTGTTCTTCCTCGACTACTACGCCACCGGCAAGCTGGACGTGGACACCGCCGCCGACGTGGTCACCGGCATCGGCGCCGGTTGCGAGCTGAGCGGCTGCGCCCTGATTGGCGGTGAAACCGCCGAAATGCCCGGCATGTACGAAGCCGGCGACTACGATCTGGCAGGTTTTTGTGTTGGTGTAGTAGAAAAAAGTGGAATTATCGACGGCAGCAAAGTCGGTGCCGGTGATGCGCTGATCGCCTTAGGGTCAAGCGGTCCCCACTCCAATGGCTACTCTCTGGTGCGCAAAATCCTGGAAGTCAGCCAGGCCGATCTGCAACAGCCGCTGGGTGACGCCACCCTGGCCGATGCCCTGATGGCCCCGACCCGCATCTACGTGAAGCCGGTGCTGGAGCTGATCAAGCAGTTCGACATTCACGCGTTGAGTCACATCACCGGCGGCGGCTTCTGGGAAAACATTCCCCGTGTGCTGCCCCAGGGCGCCAAGGCCGTTATCGACGGTGCCAGCTGGCAGTGGCCAGAAGTGTTCAGCTGGTTGCAGCAGGCCGGTGGCGTGGAAACCCATGAAATGTACCGCACCTTCAACTGCGGCGTGGGCATGGTCATCGCCCTGCCTGCCGACCAGGCCGAAGCGGCGGTCAAGTTCATGCAGGACGCTGGCGAGCAGGCCTGGGTTATCGGTCACATCGATAACGCCGCCGACGGCGAAGAGCAGGTCGAAATAAAATGACCCGCATTGTCGTCCTGATCTCCGGCAGCGGCAGCAATCTGCAGGCACTGCTGGACCAGGCCGCCGCCGGCCAGCTGGGCGGCGACGTGGTCGCCGTCGTCAGCAACAAGGCCGAGGCCTATGGGCTGGAGCGTGCCCGCATGGCGGGCGTCGCTACCGCCGTGCTGTCCAACAGGGACTACGCCGACCGGGACAGCTTTGATGCGGCGCTGATGCAATTGATCGATCGGCATGAACCCGATCTGGTCGTGCTGGCCGGCTTTATGCGCATCCTCACCCCCTGCTTTGTGCGCCATTACGCTGGTCGCATGCTCAACATACATCCGTCGCTGCTGCCCCGTTACCAGGGGCTGCACACGCACCAAAGAGCCATAGAGGCCGGTGATGAGGTGCATGGCTGCAGCGTGCACTTCGTCACCGAAGAGCTGGACGGCGGCCCCGTGGTGTTGCAGGCAAGGGTACCCATCTTTGCCGATGACGATGAAGCCACCGTCGCAGCACGGGTGCTGGTGCAGGAGCACGCCATCTATCCGCTGGTGGTACGCTGGTTCTGCGAAGGCCGCCTGGTGATGCAGCAAGGTAATGTCTTTTTAGACGGCGCCCTGCTGCCGGCTCAGGGACACGCTGGAGACTGATACTCTCCCACTACTGAAAAAGCGCGCTTGTGGAGACACAAGCGCGCTTTTTGTTGTGTGATACCAAACTGATTAAATAACTGATCTATTTGGTTGCTCTGCAAAGGTCGGACAAAGGGCCAGCTCCGCCGACACGCCATGAACCCATCCATGGGGGCTCTCTGTTTCATCCCTGAAACAGAAGGTCGGTGGAGCAGATCCCTTTGTCCTCCTTGATGCTCCGGCGTCGCCTGTTGGCGCCATCTGCAGAGAACTCGGTGTTCCAGAAGAGGAAACAGGGATTACCTCAGCCGACCGTCACATGACAGGGATGTCATGTGCTGAGCGTTACATGGACGTACTTGAAGCGTGTCGGGGGAGGTAGCCCTGTTGCCTCTTTGATTCGCACAAGATCACAAATCGGTAGCGGCGACCCGTTCGCCCAGCAGAAAGAGGTTGAACTCCCCGGGTTGCATCTTGTGCCACTGCTCGTTGTTGGTCAGCGGCTGGGTGGCGATCACGGTCACGATATCGTTCGGCGTGGTTTCCTTCTGAAAGTCGATTTCCACTTCTTCGTCGATCAGACGGGCCGGACCGAAGGGCGCACGGCGGGTGATCCAGTGCAGGTTGTTGCTGCAATAGGTCATCAGATATTCACCGTCGGTGAGCAGCATGTTGAACACCCCCAGAGCACGCAGCTGATCGCACAGGCCGGCCACATAACGGAACATGGCGGCCATGTCGTCGGGCCTGGTGGGATACTGGCGCTCCATGGCATCCAGGAGCCAGCAGAACGCCAGCTCGCTGTCGGTTTCGCCCACCGGCTTGTGACGCCCGGTTGCCAGATGCTCGTAGCCGCTCAGCTGACCATTGTGGGCAAAGGTCCAGTAACGGCCCCACAGCTCCCGGGTAAAGGGATGGGTATTTTCCAGCGCTATGCCGCCGCGGTTGGCCTGACGAATGTGGCTGACCACGGAGCAGCTCTTGATCGGATATTCCTGTACCAGTTTGGCGATGCGGGACTGGCTGGATGGCTGCGGATCCTTGAAGGTACGCAGCCCCTTGCCCTCGTAAAATACGATGCCCCAGCCATCCTTGTGGGGGCCGGTGCGGCCACCCCGCTGCATCAGGCCGGTAAAACTGAAGCAGATATCGGTGGGTACGTTGGCGCTCATCCCTAGCAATTCACACATAAGTCTTACTCGTGCCCCATTTCTTTTTCGACCAGCTGGATCAGGATATGAATGATCTTGATATGCACTTCCTGAATCCTGTCCGCATAACCGAAATGTGGCACCCGGATTTCCACATTGGCCAGACCGGCCATCTTGCCGCCGTCCTTGCCGGTCAGGGCAATCACCTTGATGCCCTTGGCCCTGGCCGCTTCGATGGCCTTGAGAATATTGCCGGAATTACCGCTGGTGGAGAGACCGAACAGCACGTCGCCTTCCCGGCCTACCGCTTCCAGGTAGCGGGAAAACACGTATTCGAAACCGAAGTCGTTGGCCACGCAGGACAGGTGGCTGGGGTCGGAAATGGCGATGGCCGGGTAGCCGGGGCGATTTTCCCGGTAGCGGCCGGTCAGCTCTTCGGCAAAATGCATGGCATCGCAATGAGAGCCGCCGTTGCCACAGGACAGCACCTTGCCACCGGTCTTGAAGCTGTCGGCCAGCAATTTGGCGGCCTGTTCGATGGCCTGAATGTTGGCGTCGTCGGCCAGGAAGCGATTCAGCACTTCGGCGGCGTCGGTCAGTTCGCTACGGATCAGATCCTGATACATGAAATTGCCTCTCACTCACGGTAAAAGGGCATTTTGGCACAAGTCACCAGCGGCGGGAAGCCAGGCGCCGCCTGCCGACGCCTGTCGGCCCGATGCGGTTGGCGGGACCGGGCTGAATACTGCTATTTTTTAACTTCAGTGCAGCTTGATTTAAACATTCGTATGAATTAAAACTAGATTCACCCAGGAGGTCGGACCTCACCGAATGCACATGCCGGCAAAAGTGCCCATGCCGACCAAGGAGCCGTTCATGATTACCCTACTGCTACTGCTGATTTTCTGGGCCTGTCTGGCTTACCACCGCTCCCGCCTGCTTACGACGACGCTGGTCACCGCCCTGGTACTGGCGGTGGGATCCCTGCTGGGCGAAGTGAGCCCCGTCTGCTGGCTGGTGTTTGCCGTACTGGCAGCCCTGCTGAATCTCCCCCCCTTGCGCGCCAGCCTGCTCACCCGCCCCCTGTTCTCTGCCTACAAGAAGCTGATGCCGGAAATGTCGACCACCGAACGGGAAGCCATAGAGGCTGGCACCACCTGGTGGGAAGCCGAGCTGTTTCGCGGCAAGCCGGACTGGCAAACCCTGCACCAGTACCCCAAACCGCAGCTCAGCGCCGAAGAACAGGCTTTCATGGACGGTCCGGTAGATGAAGTGTGCCGCATGACCAACGACTGGGAGGTGACCCACGAGCGCGCCGATCTGTCGCCCGAAGTATGGGAGTATCTGAAAAAGCACGGCTTCTTCGCCATGATCATCGACAAGCAGTATGGCGGTCTGGCGTTTTCCGCCTATGCCCAGTCCCGGGTGCTGCAAAAGCTGTGCAGCACCAGTGCCGTGCTGGCCTCTACCGTGGGTGTGCCCAACTCTCTCGGCCCGGGCGAGCTGCTGCAGGAGTACGGCACTCGAGAGCAAAAGGATTACTACCTGCCCCGGCTCGCCCGCGGCGAAGAGATTCCCTGTTTTGCCCTCACCGGCCCGGAGGCGGGCTCGGACGCCGGGGCCATTCCCGATGTGGGCGTCGTCTGCATGGGAGACTGGCAGGGCGAGCAGGTGCTGGGCATGCGCCTGACCTGGAACAAGCGCTATATCACCCTGGCCCCCGTCGCCACCGTGCTCGGGCTGGCGTTCAAGCTGCAGGATCCGGAAGGCTGGCTGGGCGACAAGACGGATCTCGGCATCACCTGCGCCCTGATCCCCACCGCTACCCCCGGCGTAAAGATAGGTCGCCGTCACTTTCCGCTTAACGTGCCCTTCCAGAACGGGCCGACCCAGGGCGAAGACGTGTTCGTGCCTATCGACTTCATCATCGGCGGACAGGAGATGGCCGGCCAGGGCTGGCGCATGCTGATGGAGTGCCTGTCGGTAGGCCGTGGCATCACCCTGCCTTCTACCGGCACCGCCGGTACCCGCGTGTCGGCGCTGGCCTCCGGCGCCTACAGCCGCATTCGTCGCCAGTTCCGGTTGCCCATCGGCAAGATGGAAGGCATCGAAGAGCCGCTGGCCCGCCTGGGCGGCAACGCCTATCTGTCCGATGCGGCCAGTATGCTGACCGTGACCGGCATCGATCTTGGCGAGAAGCCCTCGGTGGTGTCGGCCATCGTCAAATACCACCTCACCGACCGCAGTCAGCGCAGCCTTATCGACGCCATGGACATTCACGGCGGCAAGGGCATCTGTATGGGACCCAACAACTACCTGGCCCGCGGCTATCAGGGGGCACCCATTGCCATCACGGTGGAGGGTGCCAACATCCTGACCCGCAGCATGATCATCTATGGTCAGGGGGCCATTCGCTGCCACCCTTATGTGCTGGCGGAGATGCTGTCGGTGCAGGAGCCGGATAACCGCAAGGCCCTGACGCAATTCGATCAGGCGGTATTTGGCCATATCGGCTTCGCCATCAGTAACCTGGTGCGCAGCCTCTGGTTCGGCGTCACCGGCGCCCGCTTCAGCCAGACGCCGGTCGGCGACGGCACAGCCCCTTATTACCGGAAGATGAACCGGTTGAGCGCCAACCTGAGCCTGTTGTCGGATATCGCCATGGCCAGCCTGGGCGGAGAGCTCAAGCGCAGGGAACGACTCTCGGCCCGCCTCGGCGATGTGCTGAGTCAGCTCTATCTGGTGTCCGCCACCCTCAAGCGCTTCAATGACGAAGGCCGCCCGGCCGAGGTATTGCCACTGGTGCACTGGGCCTGCCAGGATGGCTTGTATCGCGCGCAGCTTGCCCTGGTGGAACTGCTCGACAATTTCCCGACTCCCGGCCTTGGCGCCACTCTCAGGTTTCTGCTGATGCCGTATGGCACGCCCTTCAAGCGGCCGTCGGACCGGCTGGATCATCGGGTGGCGCGCGCCCTGCAAACGCCGGGTCCGGCCCGGGACGGCATCGCTAACGGGCTTTATCTGACCGCCGAGTCCGGCAATCCGCTCGGCATGCTGGAGCAGGCCTTCGCCGACATCATCGCCGCCGAGCCGCTGTTCGACAAAATCACCCAGACCCTGGGCCGCCGCTCCTTCACCAACCTGGATCGGCTGGCGGCAGAAGCCCTGCACGCCGGCGTCATCGACAGGGGCGAAGCCGCCCTGCTGGTGCAGGCGGAAATCAGCCGGCTGCGCACCATCAATGTGGACGACTTCGACCCACAGGAGCTGGTGGCCAACAAGGCGTTGTTCAACGACGCCATGCTGAACAGGAGCACCTGATTACCGCTGGTCACCCGGGACTTTTTGAGTACAATATTGAAATGTTTTTAATACAATTAACTCACAGGTCTGGCACATGGTCGTAAAACCCCGTATCGCAGCATTAATCAACCATTTGCAGCAAGGGCTGCTGGAACGGGATACCCCGGCCAGGCTGGCGTTGCTGGCGGCCCTGTCCGGTGAACACCTGCTGTTGCTGGGCCCGCCCGGTACCGCCAAGAGTGAACTGGCCCGCCGCCTGCACACCCTGGTAGACGATGGCCGTTACTTCGAACGGCTGCTGACCCGCTTTTCGGTGCCGGAAGAACTGTTCGGCCCCCTTTCCATCAAGGCCCTGGAGCAGGATCGCTACCAGCGCCAGACCAGGGGCTACCTGCCGGAAGCCGCCATCGCCTTTATCGACGAAATATTCAAGGCCAACAGCGCCATCCTCAACAGCCTGCTGACCCTGCTCAACGAACGCCAGTTCGACAACGGCAGCGAACGGCTCAGGGTACCGCTGATTTCGGTGATTGCCGCCAGCAACGAGTTGCCCGACGGGGCCGAGTTGAACGCCCTCTATGATCGATTTCTGCTGCGTTTTCAGGTGGCGCCGGTGCAGGACGACAGCTTTACCGCTCTGCTGACCCTGAACCATGACTATCAGGCACCACCGACCGAGCTGCGCCTGAGCAACGACGATCTGACCGCCATCCGTGACGGCGCCGAGCAGTTACCGCTGGCCGATGCGCTGATCCGCCTGCTGCACAGCCTGCGTGCCTTTCTGGCCGAGCAGGATATCTCGGTGTCGGATCGACGCTGGCGCAAGGTGGTCAAGCTGCTCAAGGTCTCCGCCTTCTGCAACAATGAGCCCGAAGCCGGTTTGTTCGATGCCTGGCTGCTACCCCACTGTCTGTGGCAGCAGCCGGAGCAGTTCGAGGGACTGAACGTCTGGCTGCACCGGCATATCGCCGCCGATCCGGGCTTCAGCCCGGAGCTGATCACCGAGCTGGTCGATAGCTGGCAGCAGCGACTGGATCAGGATGCGGACCCGGTATTACCGGCGCTGAACGAGCAGGGTTATCAGCTGTATCTGGACGAACAAGGCCAACCGGTGACCGAGGCCAGGGGCCAGCGCCCACGCCGCAATGCCAAGGGTGAGCCACTCTATCGTCAACCCCGGCTGCCGGACGCCAGCTTTACCGCCGATGAAATTCGCAACCTGGGCGGTAACCTGGATCAATACGAGCTTCTGATGGAAAACTATCAGCGCGCCACCGCCCTGCAGCCCAAAGCCTGGCCCGCGGTCCATATCGCCTCACGCCTGCGCCAGCTAGATGAACGCATCGTCGAGCTGACCCATTATCTGGGCTGGCTTGGCCAGCAATTGAACGGCCTTAACGAGCGACTGCGCCAGCACCTGTGGCTGGAGCAGGATCTCGCCAGCCAGGCCCGCCGCCGGCTGGAACGCCAGCAACAGCAACTGGGCCAGCAACGGGAACGGTTACAGCAGCTGCGCCGGGGTTTTGCCGCCCTGCCGGTCGAGGGCTGACGTATGCCAGCACCTCTGCCGTCCGGGCTAAGCCCGTTGGCATTAATTCCGGAAAACCTGTTTGCCTTGGTGGTGACCCATCCACTCGGCAGCCTCTTGCCCAGAGCCACTCAGGTACAGCACATGCTGGAGCAGCTGGACAAAGGCAGGCCGCCAATGCCGGGCTCCTGGCTGAACGGCAGCACCGAGCGTCGTATTCGCCAGTTGCTGATGCGCTCCGGCGCCCTCGATTACTGCAAACAGGCGCCGGAGGTGGCCCAGGCGGTGGTGCAGGATATTCTGCTGGCACTGGAGCAGGTCGAACTGAGCTGGCCGGCCACCGCAGGGGGGCTGTTGCTGCACGGAATACCGGCCAGACAGGCCGAGTCCCGGGCTCGGGCACGCCACACCCGGACCGAGCTGAGCAAGCTGGCCGAGCAATGGCAGCACAGGGTCAGCCTGTGGCAGTCACTGGATCAGATGGCGGAAGAACTGGGCATAGCCCCGGCCATAGGAACCGACCGGAATAGCGGTCAGCTGCGGGATAGGGCCTGGTTTGATCTGTTGCGGCTCAGCCAGTGGGTGGCGCAGATTCAACCATTGCAACGCCTGCTGCAGTTACTGGGTCAGCAAAGGCCCAACCCGGAGCAAAGCGCCAGCCTGAGTCAGCTAAAACAACAGATGAGCCCGAAGGAGCAAGGCCCGCAAGAGCGAAAAATCCCCGGCATTCCGATGGAAACCCAGGGTATTACCCGCTCCGACAATCTGGCCCGTATGCTGCCGCTGGAGGCGGCTTTCATGGGCCATGAGGTACTGCACATGTTGTGGCATGCCCGCCGGGCCGAGCAGGGCCTACTCAGCTATGCGGTGGCCGGGGTCATGCCCATCGACTCAGGTAACGACTGGCCCTCGCCCCGCTCCGGCAAGGGCGAAGGCGCCGGTCAGGGCCTGCAGCAGGGCCCCATCATTCTCTGTCTGGATACCTCGGCCTCCATGCATGGCATGGCGGAGCAGGTGTCCAAGGCGCTGGTACTCGAAGCCCTGCGCCTGGCCAGGAAACAGAATCGGGGTTGTCTTCTCTACCTGTTCGGCGGCGCCGATGAACTGCTTACTCTGGACAACCAGAGCCTGACCCTGCCCGAGCTACTGGACCTGCTGCGCGGCTCTTTCAGTGGCGGCACCGACGTCAATACCCCCTTACTGGCCGCCCTGCAGCGTCTGCAGCAGCAGGACTGGCAACAGGCGGATATTCTGCTGGTGAGCGATGGCGAGTTTCAGGTCGACGCCGCCCTGCGCCAACGGGTGGAGCAGGCCAAAGAGCAGCAGGGAGTACGCTTGTTCGGCCTGCAACTCGGTTATGCCACCGCCCTGCACGCCATGAGCCAACTGTGCGATCCCGTGCATCTGTTCAGCGACTGGAAAAGCCTGGAGCAAGCCGCCCGGCTGCAATAACCGCCCAATTACCCCCGGCGCAGCAATACCTGCCGGGGCTCGCCGGGTCCAAAGTAATCCGGCTCCGACGTCTCGAGCTCGAAGCCCAATACCCGATAAAGCCCGGCGGCGGTGTTGTCCGGGTGTACCGTCAACCGCAGCTCGGTGCAGCCCGAACCCTCCAGGTCACGACACAGCCGCTGCAACAGCACCTTGCCGATACCCTGCCCACGCCGCCGTTCATCCACCGCCAGTGACAGAATCCAGCCCTGCTCTTTCGCCTCGCCCATGCCGCCCAGAGCGTACCCCACGAGCACCCCTTCGCTTTCCGCCACCAGCAGAAAATTCGGCCACAGTTCCAGCAGCTGACGAAACAGAAAATCCGGATAGCCATGGCTACCGAACCCGACCTGCTCCAGCCGAAAAACCTCCCCCAAATCGGCCTTGGTCGCCGCCCTTATCTTCATCTTCACTCCCGGGCCGGTGTTCCGGCCAATACTCGTTACGTGGCGGCAAATGGTAAAACAAAGCCGGCTGCCGGCCTAATACTGAGAGATTCAAAGGCGGCGATATTGCCTCTTCATCGCCCAGTCTCTTAGTCACAAACCGCTGAGAATGCTTGCCACGTGAAACAGCAGTGCGGTTGCGCTCCGCCGACACGCTTCAAGCCCATCCATGGGACGCTCGGCAAATGTCATCCCTAACATTTGACGGTCGGCTACGGCAATCCCCACTGCTGCTTCGGTCAATATCGACGTTACCTGTAATCAGTCAGCTCCGAGTGTCCCAAGGAGGATAAAGGGATCTGCTCCACCGACCGTTGGCGCCATGGATGGCGCCGTCGAGCCTCCATGGATGGATTCACGGCGTGTCGGAGGAGCGGACCCTTTGTCCGAGGTTGAAGCTCCATGCTGGTCAAATAACAACCAACCTCATATCATGCACTAAGCTCTAATGAGGATGGAATTGGAGCAGATAAGATGAGCTGGCGTGGGCCGTTATTATTGTTAGTGCTGTTATTGTGGCTAGGGCTGGGAGTACAGGCACTGGCGCAAGAGCGTTACTGGCAGCTCGAGGTCAAGGGCGGCATCGGCCCCGGCACCTCGGACTTCATCGTCACCGAACTGAATCAGGCCCAGATAGACAAACCCGCCTTCGTGCTGCTGGCCATGGATACCCCCGGCGGCCTCTACAGCGCTACCCGCGACATCATCACCGCCATACTCGAATCCCGCATTCCCGTGGTGGTCTATGTATCACCCGGTGGCGCCCGCGCCGCCTCGGCCGGCACCTATATTCTCTATGCCAGCCATGTAGCCGCCATGGCGCCAGGTACCCACCTGGGTGCCGCCACGCCGGTGCAGATAGGCGGCCCTACCCTTCCCGGTACTCCGGCCGAAAAAGACAAGAGCCAGGACGAGGGCAAGCAAGATACGCCCCCCGAAGGCACGGCCATGGAACGCAAGACCCTGAACGATGCCATCGCCTACATCCGCTCCCTGGCCCAGCTCCGGGAGCGTAATGCCGACTGGGCCGAGCTGGCGGTACGCGAGGCCGCCACCCTGACCGCCACCGAGGCGCTGGAGCAAAATGTCATCGAAGTAATAGCCGACGATATTCCGGCATTATTGCTGGCCCTTGATGGCCGAGAGCTGCA
>JBFGZI010000025.1:0-14947 GCA_041586855.1 Oceanisphaera sp.
CCAACTCAACCCATAAATCATATTTAACATAATATACATTATGCGAAGTGATGTGTTATGGAGTAAATGTCGTTTCTACGGCTCCGGATACTTGCCCTCAGTCTCTGGTATCAAGCCTGTCCAGTCGTTTCCCGGCGGCGCTTTCATGCCGTTCAACCTTGCCGGTGTGCAGATACTGCGAGGTGGTGTCTATGCTGTCGTGGCCGGCGTCGGCCTGCACATGAGACAAGGGCCGGCCGTTGTAATTGATGTCGTGAGTAATGCCGGTGTGGCGAATGCTGTGCACGGTCAGGCTGCGCATCTCGCTGGCGTCCTGATCGAAACCGTCCTGTGCGGCGGCATCGGCGGCGGCAGCCATCAGTTCGTTGAGCAGATCGCGCAGTTGGCGAATGCCGAGATTGGCGTTGAGCAGGCCCTGATCCCGCCCCCGACCGGCGGCCTTATGGCGCACAAACAGCGGTGTAGCGTCGTTGGGTGCCGGCAAGGGTGACAGCTTGAGATGGTGTCGGTAACGCTGCAGCGCGTCGAGTAATTCGCGGGACACGGCCACGGTGCGTTTTTTGCCGCCTTTGCTCACCGGAATATGAAAGCTCCAGATCCCGGTGTGACCGTCGCGGCGAAACTGGCTCATCACCGGTGAAAATCCGGGCCGGGCGGCGACTTCCGAGATACGCAGGTAACAGCCGTACATCAGGGAGATCAGGAACAGGGTGCGTTGGTGTCGTTCGGGTTCTTTTTCGGCCAGCAGACGTGCGGTATTCATCACATAGGACCATTGCAAGTCACTGAAAACCCGTACTTCGTCCTCTTCGCCGAAACCGGCAACCACGACGGGGCTGGAGCCGAAACGGCTGTGGCGCATCCACATGACTGCCGGGTTGCGTTCAGTCACTTCTTCGTTGATCAGATAGCCATAGAAGGAAGACAGTATGGCCATCTTGGTTTTCAGCGCCTTGTCGCTCAGCCGGTATGGCTGTTCGATACCCTCGATTTTCTTGCCCAGAAATGGCCGCCACTGGGGGTTGGGCTGACGTTCGCCCCAGTCCTTGTTCAGTACAAACTGGGCCACGTTACGATAGGCAATCAATGCCTTCGGTGGTGCCAGGCAATACTCCACATAGCGGTTAATGCCCCGGCGGTTCAACTCAATGGGTGATATCTGCTCGACGTCGAAGCACCAGTGCAGAAAAGTGGTGAGCTCACTGCGGTAGGTTTTGTAATTGTTCTCGTTGAACCGGCTTTCGAGCAGCCAGTCCATGGCATGTTCATAGATAAAGGCGGCATCGGGTACCGTGTTAAGCGTGACATCGGCAATATGCTGGTTAACGACACCGTTGCCCTCTTCCAGGTATTGGGGGGCATCAAACAGCGGTAATACGGGAGTGTTCATAGGCAGTTTTTTCTGATGTTAACTGTATGGATGAACAGTATATCGCATTCATAAACTATAATGCCGATAAATACAGTTATCGGCATTATCCGATGTACAAATGCTCACCATCGCTTGTTCTATGCTTATGCCAGGCTTCATGTTCAATCACCGGATAGGTTATTTATGAACAGATACAGCGCACTGGTTGCCGCCGCACTGGGTTTTTCCACTCAGGCGGCGGTAGTGACCGAATCGATCAGCTATCAGGTTGATGGTCAGGAGTTCAAGGGGTATCTGGCGTTTGATGACCGT
The DNA here is from genome assembly GCA_041586855.1 of Oceanisphaera sp. Lineage (GTDB taxonomy): Bacteria > Pseudomonadota > Gammaproteobacteria > Enterobacterales > Aeromonadaceae > Oceanimonas. The sequence goes on from JBFGZI010000025.1 coordinate 1,685, forward strand.
AAAGCCGCCCCGCTACCCGGTGTGCTGGTGGTGCACGAATGGTGGGGACAGAACGATTATATTCGTCGTCGTGCCAAGATGCTGGCCGAGCTCGGTTATGTGGCCCTGGCGCTGGACATGTACGGTGACGGCAGAGAGGCCCGGCATCCTGATAAAGCCGGTGAGTTTGCCAGGGCATCGCTGGCTTCCCTCCCCCTGGCGGAACGGCGTTTCAACGCGGCCCATGCGTTACTGGCTGAACACCCGCTGGTCGCTGGCAGCCCCATGGCGGCAGTTGGCTACTGTTATGGTGGTGGTGTGGTGCTGCACATGGCTCGCACTGATGCGCCGCTGGCGGCGGTGGCCAGTTTCCATGGTTCCCTGGCTCCCAAGGCAAATCCCCTGCCCGCCGGCAGCAAGATTCGTATTGCGGTGTTCAATGGCGCCGCCGATCCTCTGGTACCCGCCGAGCAGGTCGCCGCCTTTCGGCAGGAAATGGACGCGGCCAGCGCCGATTATTTTCTGGTGAATTATCCTGGTGCCCTGCACGCCTTTACCAACCCGGATGCCGATCGGATGGCGGCCGAGTTCAAGATGCCGGTGGGTTACGATGAAGCGGCCGACCTGGATTCATGGCGTCAGTTACAGACGTTTCTGCAAGACAGTTTTGAGTAATAGATGTTGCCTCTGTAACCCTACCTTAGCGTTTTACTTCAAACAAAAACTTCAGCTGCTGTGGTTCGCCATTATGTTCGATGTCCAGTACCCAGGCCCACACCATGCTGCGCTCGGTACAGGCTCCTACCAATGCCTGCCCCTGCCAGTGACCCGGTGCACTTTCGCTGATCAGGGCCGGCAGCGTGCCCATGTACATGGTTTCCCCCTCCAGCCGGCTGCGGGTAACCTTTACTGCGGGATCGGAAAACGTCAGTGCCAGCTGAAACGGTGATTCCGGCTGTAGCCTGTCGGCCTGTAATCGAGCTTCGGCCCACAAATCGCCCCGCTGCACCCGACATTTATCGTGAGATATATCGCAAAACTCGGCATTGTTTTGCTCTGATGCCGTGTCTTCACCCTCGTCGATATAGGTTCGGAGCCAAAAAGCGGTCGATAAAATCCCCAGCACCAGCAAAATTTGCACCAGTTTGGGGCCGGTCAGTCGATCTCTCATGTCAATTTAGTTCCTGTATTGGGTACAATTTACTCGCTTGCTTGACTTTGAACAAGGTAGTTTCTTATGCCTTATGATGGGGTTAAGTGATAATCGTACTGTTTGTACTGTTATTTTTGCAGCCACTCATTTATCATCGTCGCTGTGTGTTCAGCGTCAGCCGATTTGCTCTGTTAACTTAAGGTTAACAGAGCCGTTCAGGTGCCTGATACCATCAATGAAAAACGGTTGTCTTCAATTCTTCCGACGTGAGCACCCTGTGTGAGCGCAAACCTGAATAACAGCAGTGGAAGCGGAACTATAACGATGAGTCAAACTAATAATCAACCAAACTACAACTATACTGTAGTTCGCCAGTTTACGGTCATGACCGTAGTCTGGGGTATTGTCGGTATGTCGTTGGGTGTGCTGATCGCAGCACAGCTTATCTGGCCTGCCCTCAACTTCGAAACGCCCTGGCTAACCTATAGCCGATTACGTCCATTACACACCAATGCGGTTATTTTTGCGTTTGGGTGTAGCGCGCTGATGGCCACCTCTTTCTATGTGGTGCAGCGTACCTGTCAGGTTCGCCTCTTTGGCGGCCCACTGGCATCGTTCGTGTTCTGGGGCTGGCAGGCCATCATTCTGGCGGCAATCATCACCCTGCCCCAGGGTTACACCTCCTCCAAGGAATATGCCGAACTGGAATGGCCGATTGATATCGCCATCGCCATCGTGTGGGTGGCGTATGCTGTCGTGTTCTTCGGAACCCTGTACAAGCGTGCGACCTCGCATATTTATGTGGCGAACTGGTTCTATGGCGGCTTTATTCTGACCGTTGCCGTGCTGCATATCGTCAACAGCATGGCGGTACCGCTGACGGGCATGAAGTCCTACTCCATGTATGCCGGTGCTGCCGATGCCATGATCCAGTGGTGGTATGGTCATAACGCGGTTGGCTTCCTGCTGACTGCCGGCTTCCTGGGTATGATGTACTACTTCGTGCCCAAGCAGGCAGGTCGTCCGGTGTATTCCTACCGTTTGTCCATTGTGCACTTCTGGGCGCTGATCACCCTGTATATCTGGGCCGGCTCTCACCACCTGCACTATACCGCCCTGCCCGACTGGGCCCAGTCTCTGGGTATGGTCATGTCACTGATCCTGTTCGTCCCCTCCTGGGGTGGCATGATCAACGGCATCATGACCCTGTCCGGTGCCTGGCACAAACTGCGTTATGATCCCATTCTGCGCTTCCTGATCGTGTCCCTGTCGTTCTACGGCATGTCCACCTTCGAAGGCCCCATGATGGCGATCAAGACCGTTAACGCCCTGTCTCACTACACCGACTGGACCGTAGGTCACGTACACTCCGGTGCCCTGGGCTGGGTTGCCATGATCTCTATCGGCGCCGTTTACCACCTGATCCCCAACCTGTTCGGTCAGGAGCGTATGTACAGCATGAAGCTTATCAACACGCACTTCTGGCTGGCGACCATAGGTACCGTTCTTTATATCGTCTCCATGTGGATCAGCGGTGTGATGCAGGGTCTGATGTGGCGTGCGGTAAACGACGACGGCACCCTGACTTACAGCTTTGTTGAAAGTCTGCAAGCCTCGTACCCGTTCTACTTCGTGCGTTTCATTGGCGGCTGCTTCTTCGTGACCGGCATGTTGCTGATGGCCTACAACGCCTATCGTACCATTAAGGCGCCGAAAGGCTCCCTGCAAGCCATTCCCCAACCGGCATAAGGAGACTTGTGAATGAAGAACCCAAACAATCGTCACGAGTTGGTTGAAACAAATACAACCTGGTTGGTGATATTCACCGTGATCGCCATCAGCTTCGGTGGCCTGGTCGAAATAGTGCCACTGTTTTTCCAGCAGCAAACCAATGAGCCGGTTGAAGGCCTGCGCCCTTATACCGCGCTGGAAATGGAAGGTCGTGATATCTATATTCGCGACGGATGTCATGTGTGTCACAGCCAGATGATCCGCCCCTTCCGCGCCGAAACCGAACGTTACGGTAACTATTCCGTCGCCGGTGAAAGCGTGTGGGAGCACCCCTTCCTGTGGGGCTCAAAGCGTACCGGTCCTGACCTGGCACGCGTAGGCGGCCGTTACTCCGACGAGTGGCACCGGGTGCATCTGCTCAATCCGCGTAACGTGGTGCCCGAGTCGAACATGCCTGCTTTCCCCTGGTTGGAAACCAACGTACTGGATGGCAAGCACACTCCGGCCAAGTTGAGCCTGTTCCGGGATAGCTTCGGCGTTCCCTATACCGACGCCGACATCGCCGGAGCCGAGGCTGCCGTTAAGGGTAAAACCGAAATGGATGCCATCATCGCCTATCTGCAGTCTTTGGGTCACGCCCTTAAATAACCGGAGTCGATTATGGATTTCAGTACCCTGGAAGCGCTCAAGCCAACGCTGATCAGTTATCAGACTCTGATGTTACTGGTGATGTTTATCGGTCTGGTCTGGTGGGCCTACGGTAAACGGCGCAAAGACAGGTTCGATGCGATAGCCAATTCGATTTTTGATGATGAAAGCGAGGCGAACGGAACGTCTCCGGGTACTGAGCAGGATCGCGCAGGAGCTAATAAAAAATGAGTACTTTTCTAAGTGTGTTTGTAACCGTGATCAGCCTGGGGACCATTTTTGGTTGTCTGGCCCTGCTGATCTGGTGTTCCCGGGACAAGATGGGGATGGAAGAAGGCGCGCCCACCGGTCATACCTACGATGGTATTACCGAACTGAACAACCCGCTGCCCAAGTGGTGGAGCTACCTGTTTGTGTTTATGGTGGTGTTCTCGCTGTTCTATCTGGCGCTGTACCCGGGGCTGGGTAACTTCAAGGGCCTGCTGGGCTGGCAGAGTTCCAACCAGAACGTGCGTTCGCTGGAAGAATATCACGCCGCTTCGGCCGAAGCGCGTGAGCAGGGCAAGCTGGTGCAGTACGAGCGGGAAATGGTCAAGGCCGATGAAATATTCGGCGCCAAATTCCGTGAGCTGACCTATGAAGCCGACGGCACTACCTATCGTACCATTGCCGACCTTGCCCTGGCCGAAGATGCCACCAAAGTAGGCCAGCGTCTGTTTCTGCAGAACTGTGCCCAGTGTCATGGCTCGGATGCTCGCGGTGCTCGTGGCTTCCCCAACCTGACCGATGCCGACTGGCTGTACGGTGGTACACCCGAGCAGATCAAGGCCACCATAATGCACGGTCGCACAGGCGCCATGCCGGCCTGGGGAGACAGCCTCGGTGAAGAGGGTGTGCGTGAAGTGGCCTCCTATGTGCTGAGCCTGTCCGGCCGAAAGGTCGATGCGGTAGAAGCGCAGAAGGGCCAGGCTCGCTTCGCCATGTGTGCCGCCTGTCATGGTATGGACGGCAAGGGCAACCAGGCCATGGGTGCGCCCAATCTCACCGACGGCATCTGGCTGTTCGGCGGCTCACGTGCTGCGGTGGAAGACAGCATCCGCCATGGTCGTAGTGGCGTCATGCCGGCCTGGCAAGACATTCTGGGTGAAGACAAGGTACATCTGCTCGCCGCTTATGTTTACAGCCTGAACAACAGTAAATAAGGCCCACCGGGCTTTGGTGAAAAAGCCCCGCTGGTCGGGGCTTTTTTTTGTTATATTAGACGCCGCTTTTTTGTCGTAGGAATTGGTTATGCAACGTCCCTGGTATCAGCAGTTCTGGCCCTGGTTTCTTATCGTATTGCCGCTGTGTGCGGTTGCGGCCAGCCTTTATACCTTCCACCTGGCAAGCTCCGGGGCCGACAGCATGGTGGTCGATGACTACTACAAAAAAGGCCGGGCCATCAACCAGGATCTCAGCGAGCTGAAGACCGCCGCCGAACTGGGGCTGGTGGCCGAGCTGCGCTATCAGGACGGTCGGCTCGAACTCAAGTTAGACGGTCAGCATAATAATGGAGAGGCAGTACGGGTCCTCTTCAATCACCCTACCCTGGCCAAACAGGATCAACAGATGCTGATGACCAGCGACGCGGGCGGTGTGTATCGCGAGCGGCTGGAGCAGCCCTTGATGAAGGGGCAGTGGAACCTGCAGATTGAGGCCTTCGATGGCCATTGGCGCATGCAAAAGCGCATCCGCCTGCCGATAGCCGATCGGCTGATCATTCGCGCCGGCAGCTGATCATGGCCGGCTGTTTTCACTGCGGTGAAGCCCTTCCCACCGGCAGCACACATCAACTGGAGATGGAGGGCGTCACTCAGCCCTTCTGCTGCCCCGGCTGCCTGGCGGTGGCCGAGACCATTATCGACTGCGGCCTGGGCAGCTACTATCAACATCGCTCCGCGCCGGCCCCCAAAGCCGATACGGTTCCCGACGAGCTGAAGCAGCTGCAACATTACGATTTGGCCGAGATACAGCAGGACTTCGTCAGCGATAAAGACAACCTTAAAGAAGTACAGCTCTCCATTTCCGGCCTGAGTTGTGCCGCCTGTGCCTGGCTGATCGAGCGTCACCTGGCGCGGGTGCCTGGGGTTTCGCTGATCCAGGTCAATACCACCACGGAACGGGCCCGGTTGCGCTGGCATGATGAACAGGTGCCCTTGAGCCGGCTGCTGGCCGCCTTTGCCGACATCGGCTATCAGGCGCGGCCCTTTCAGCCCCATCAGCAGGAGCAGGTCTACAACCGGGAAGTGAAATCCTATCTGCTGCGCATGGGCGTGGCGGGCATCGCCAGCATGCAGGTAATGATGGTGGCCCTGGCCCTGTATGAGGATTTGTTTCCGGGCACCGATGCCGATTTGGTCGAATACTTTCGCTGGATCAGCCTCTGGCTGTCCATTCCGGTGATGGCCTACTCTGCCCTACCCTTCTATCGTAATGCCTGGCGCGGTCTTAAAAACCGGGCGTTGAACATGGACCTGCCGGTGTCGCTGGCCATGGTGTTTGCCTTTGTCGCCTCCGTTTATGCCACCGTTACCCGGACCGGTGACGTCTATTACGAATGTGTGTCCATGTTCGCCTTTTTGCTGCTGACCGGTCGTTTCCTGGAAATGCGGGCCAAGCGCCGGGCCTCGGAAACCACCGCCAACCTGACCTTGCTGGTGCCCATGCTGGCCCGGGTAGAAACCGAAGACGGCGAGCAGGAAATAGCCGCCAAAATCCTGCAACCGGGTCAGACGGTATTGGTGGCCCCGGGCAGCCAGATCCCGGCCGATGCGCAAATACTCGACGGCAGCACCAGCGTGGATGAGTCGATGCTGACCGGCGAACACCTGCCGGTGACCCGCCATCGGGGCGATACCGTCTTTGCCGGTACCACCAACATGGAATCGCCCTTGCGGTTGCGGGTGCTACGCCCCCTGGCCGAAGCCCGGGTATCGGAAATTCTGCGCGCCCAGGACGATGCGCTGGCGGAAAAACCCAGGGTGGCCATTCTGGCCGATCAGTTGTCCCGCTATTTTGTGGCGGCGCTGTTGCTGGTGACCCTGGCCACCTATCTGGTGTGGCTGCAGCTCGATGCCGACAAGGCGTTCTGGGTCATGCTGTCGGTGCTGGTGGCAACCTGCCCCTGCGCCCTGTCGCTGGCGACCCCCACGGCGCTGACCGTGGCCACCTCGCGCCTGAGCCGCTCCGGCGTACTGGTGCGCCGGGCCCATGTGCTGGATACCCTGCCCAGAGTCAATCGCATCGTGTTCGATAAAACCGGCACCCTGACCCGGGGCGAGGTGGCCGTCACCTCTGTGACCCTGTTGGCTGAATTGAGCGAGCCGCAGATATTGTCCATCGCCGCCGCACTGGAAGCCCAATCGGAACACCCTATCGCCCGTGCTTTCCGGCCTTATCGGAACGAACAGTTTCAGGTGTCCGAACGAGAAAACCGGGTCGGTCGCGGTGTCAGCGGCCTGGTAGGTGGCACCCGCTGGCGCCTGGGCAGCGGCGCCTGGCTGGCGCCGGATAATCAGGATGCCGAGCTCTGTGTCTACCTGGCCAATGAGCAAGGGCTTGTGGCCAGATTTGCCCTGACCGATCCACTGCGCGAAGAAGCCGAAGCTCTGATTCATGACTGTCGGGCTCGGGGGATTGCCACCACCATCCTCACCGGCGACAGCTCCGGCCAGGCTGAACAGGTTGCCGAGCGGCTTGGTGTCGATACGCTGATCAAGCACGCCAGCCCCGATGACAAGCTGGCCTATCTGCGCCGTTGCGATCAGGCCGGTGACATCTGCCTCATGGTCGGCGATGGCATCAACGATGCGCCTGTGCTGGCCGGGGCTCATGTGTCCTTTGCCATGGCCGGCGGCACCGATATCGCCAAGAGCAGTGCCGATGCCATCATGCTGGCCGACGATCTGCGGCATATTCTTACCGCTCGCCATATCTCCGCCCGCTGCCGACGGGTGATCAAACAGAACTTTAGCTGGGCGCTGGGTTATAACCTGGTAATACTGCCGCTGGCGGCCATGGGCCAGGTTTCTCCCTGGCTTGCCATGGCCGGCATGTCGGTCAGCTCCCTGATTGTGATGACCAATTCGCTGAGGCTTTCCCGACTATGAACGATGTTGAAATCTGGTACCTGATGATCCCCATCGCCATGGTGTTTGTCGCCATCGCCATCGTCGTCTTCTTCTGGTCGGTAAAAAGCGATCAGTTTGAAGATCTGGATCGGCACGGCAGTGATATCCTGTTTGATAATGACGACGTGGCTCATCAACAGGCGCAACGCAAAGATCCACTGAACCTGCAGCAACCAGGCAGTCACAAACAAGGCGATGCCAAACAGAAGGACCAGCATGACCACTCAGCTTGATGCCTGGGCCGCGCTGCTGATTGGCCTGCTGGGTGCCGGCCACTGCATTGCCATGTGTGGCGGCGTGGCGGCGGCCTTTTCCATGGCCATTCCCACGACCCAGCGCCGCTGGCAATGGCTGTATCTGCTCAGTTACAATACCGGTCGCGTAGTCAGTTACAGCCTGGCCGGCGCCCTGGTTGGCGGTGTCTTCGCCAGTCTGGCGGACGTCAGCCTGGGCAAGCAGGGGCTGGTGTTGTTACGGCTGCTGGCCGGGGTGATGACCATACTGCTCGGCTTGTATCTGGCGCGCTGGTGGTTTGTGTTGCTGAGACTGGAAAAGCTGGGCAACGGCCTCTGGCGTCACCTCAAGCCGCTGGCCGGTCGTTTCGTGCCGTTCAGGCATCCGGTGGCGGCCCTGCCTTTCGGCATGATCTGGGGCTGGCTGCCTTGCGGCCTGGTGTATTCGGCGCTGACCTGGAGTGCAGTGTCGGGCGGCGCCCTGGAAGGCGCCCGGGTCATGGCCCTGTTCGGGCTGGGCACCCTGCCTACCCTGTTGGCACTGGGCGGGCTGGCCGGCCAGCTCAGGCATTGGCTCAACCATCCTGTTTTTCGTCAGATATCGGGCATCTTGTTGATTTGTTATGGTTTGTTCACGCTTTACCAGGCTTTTTCGCTGTTTTAACACGCTATTAAGCACCCGACATCGGTGTTATGATTGTGCTTCGATACCATCACTGTATTAAGTCATGGTAAACAAGATAAAAACAACTAAAACTGCCGTGAGCAGTTGTACCATTCACTGCCAGGATTAAGCCATGGGAAACAAGATAAAAACAACTAAAACTGCCGCGAGCAGTTGTGCCATCCACTGCCAGGATTGCAGTATCAGCCAGTTATGTATTCCGCTCGGGCTCAACTCCGACGAGCTGGACGAGCTGGACAATATCATAGAACGCAAGAAGCCCATTCAGAAAGGTCAGGAACTGTTCAAGGCCGGCGAAGGGCTGAAGGCGCTTTACGCCATCCGCTCCGGCTCTGTCAAATCTTATACCATTAGTGAACAGGGCGATGAGCAGATCACCGGCTTCCATCTGGCCGGTGATCTCATCGGCTTCGATGCCATCAATACCGGCAATCATCCCTCCTTTGCCCAGGCGCTGGAAACCGCCATGGTATGCGAGATCCCCTATGAGATACTGGACGACTTGTCTGGCAAGCTGCCCCGGCTACGGCAGCAAATCATGCGGCTGATGAGCAATGAAATCAACGGCGATCAGCAGATGATACTGCTGCTTTCCAAGAAAACCGCCGAAGAGCGACTGGCCTCTTTTCTGCACGCCCTGTCGAACCGTTTTTATCTGCGCGGTTTTTCGGCCCGCGAGTTTCGTCTCTCCATGACCCGGGGGGACATCGGCAACTATCTGGGACTGACCGTCGAAACCGTCAGCCGCCTGCTGGGCCGTTTTCAGAAAAACCGCATCATCGAGGTAGATGGCAAGTATATTCGCATCGTGGATCTGTCGGCTCTGGCCGCGTTGGCCGGAACGCCCACAGCGGTCTGACGAGCATCATCACTTTCATGAAAGGGACGCTTTATGATTAAGTATCAACATATTCTGGTGGTGATGGATCCGGTGGCAGAAAACCAGCCGGCTCTGCATCGCGCCGTGTCTGTTGCTGGCCTGCAGGAGCAGGCCAGCATTACCCTGTTTTTGCCCATCTACGACTTTTCCTATGAAATGACCTCCATGCTGTCGAGCACCGAGCGGGACGAAATGCGTGAGGGGGTGGTTCAGAGCCAGGAAGAGTGGCTGAAAACCCTGCTTACGCCCTATGAAGACGGCAAGATCCACTTTGATATCAAGGTGGTATGGCACAGCCGCCCGTTCGAAGCCATTATTCAGCAGGTGCAGGATGGCCAGCACGATCTGGTGGTGAAAAGCACCCACAAGCATGCGCTGATCCAGTCCTTTATCTTTACCCCCACCGACTGGCATCTGCTGCGCAAGTGCCCCTGTCCGGTGTTACTGGTCAAGGAGCGGGACTGGCCCATGGGCGGCAACGTGCTGGCGGCCGTCAACTGCTGCAGCGACGACAAGGGCCAGGAAGCGCTGAATAACAAGGTTATCGCCGAAAGTGCGGAAGTGGCCCGGCTGCTGTCGGCCAGCCTGCATCTGGTGAACGCCTACCCCATTACCCCGACCAACATGGCGCTGGAGCTGCCCGACTTCGACCCCCATGTCTACAATGCCGCGGTGAAGAAACATCATGAGCGCGCCATGTATGAATATGCGGTGCGTTTCGATCTGGAATCCAACGCCTTGCATCTGGAAGAAGGCTTGGCAGAAGAAGTCATTCCCCACTGTGCCGACGACATTAATGCCAGCCTGGTTATCCTGGGCTCGGTTGGCCGCACCGGTCTGTCTGCCGCTCTGCTCGGCAATACCGCCGAGCATGTGATCGACAAGCTCAGCTGTGATGTGCTGGTGCTGCGCCCCGACGTCTGATCCCGCCACTGGCGCCTTGCCCTCGGGGCGCCAGTCACTATAATAACCCCAGTTTTTTTGCCGGGGTTACCATGACCGAACAAGCCATTTCCAAACAAGCCGTTTCTGAACAAGTTAAGTCTGCTGCTCCATCAGCCAAGCAGGCATACAACTTCAACAAGCTGCACAAGCGACTGCGTCGCCATGTGGGTGAAGCCATTGCCGACTTCAACATGATTGAAGAAGGCGATCGGGTCATGGTGTGCCTGTCCGGTGGTAAAGACAGCTATGCCATGCTCGATATTCTGCTCAACATGAAAGCCCATGCGCCGATCAATTTCGACATCATAGCGGTGAATCTGGATCAGAAGCAGCCGGGCTTTCCCGAGCATGTGCTGCCCGCCTACCTGGACGAGCTGGGTGTGGAATACAGGATAGTGGAAGAAGACACCTACTCCATTGTGATGGACAAGGTGCCGGAAGGTAAAACCACCTGCTCGCTGTGCTCCCGCCTGCGCCGGGGTATTCTGTATCGCACCGCCACCGAACTGGGCGCGACCAAGATTGCCCTGGGCCACCACAGAGACGATATTCTCGAAACCCTGCTGCTGAACATGTTCTATGGCGGCACCATGAAGTCGATGCCGCCCAAGCTGGTCAGCGACAACGGCAAGCACGTGGTGATCCGTCCGCTGGCTTACTGTAAAGAAAAAGACCTGGTGCGCTTTGCCGAAGCCCGTGAGTTTCCAATTATCCCCTGCAACCTGTGCGGCTCGCAGGAAAATCTGCAACGTCAGGCCATCAAGAACATGCTGCAAGACTGGGACAAACGCTTCCCCGGCCGTATCGAAAGCATGTTCCGCTCGCTGCAGCAAATAGTGCCGTCTCACCTGCTGGATCATCAGCAGTTCGACTTCAAGAGCATCAACAGCGACTCGGGCGTGATCGACGGCGGTGACATCGGCTTCGACAAGCCGGAGGTGGCCCCGCGCTTTATCGATGAAGACGAGGACGATACCGCGCCGGCACCGGGTGAACGGCTCGACATCATCGAAGTGAAATAAAAAATATGAGGGGTGAGGGGTGAGGCGTAAAGCGTTATTCCTCACCCCTCACCTCTTGTTCTTCACGGTTTAAAACCAGGGCGTGATCCGTACTGCCGGCAGTGACAGGGTGCGCTCGCCCGCCAGCTCGGCATGGCTCAGCTTTTGCTGTTCCACACCGTTCAGGCGTTGCCCCGGCTCGGCCGGGTGCAGCTTTATGCCCTTCAGTTCCGGCACAAAGTATCTTCCGGGCCAACCGGACATCTTCCGCAGCAGATGATACATATCGTCTTCTATCTGGCGCAGTTGTGCCATGGACACATCGCCGGCGGCCAGATTTGCCTGAATCTGAATGGAGATATCACACTGTTCGGTATCGGTCACTTCGAGTTCGACCAGGGCCTTGTCCAGATCCAGCTGTTTATCGTAGGGCAGCACAAACTGGCCGTGGGGCAGCACCTCGACCTCCCCCTTGAGCCTGTCATCCACCCGGATGACGCCGGATTCTATGCTGCAGAGCCCCTGCCCGTCGGTACGACTCAGATAAAAACCGAGCTCGGCGTGCTCAATTTTGGCTTTTTCTACCTTGGCCATGTATTTATAAAAGCCGCTGTAGCCGAGATTGAATGGCGCCGCCTGTGCCGTGGTAGCGGTCAGGGCCAGCATGGCTATGATGAAAGAGAGCTTCATGCGTCAAAACGATCCTTGGGGGTATTATTGGCGGTATTTTGGGGGGGATTGGAAGAAGGGGCTTGCTGGTCCTTCGGCATGCCTTCCACCCCACAGGCTTCGCGATAGAGAATGCCCTTCACTACGATATAGAGCGGCGCCACCCAGACAAGGCCGATGCCGAAGGTCAATACCGCGCCCATGAACAACAACATCATCATCAGGTGGATAGACAGCAGCACCAGCCACTGGCGGGCAAAGAGTCGCAACGAGGTAATAATGGCCTGTACCGGGCTCAGACCCTTTTCCAGGATCAACGGAAAGGTGAACATCAGCGCCACGCTCAGGATCAGCGTCGGCAGCATCGATAACATGGGCGGTAGTCCCAGGCTCTGACCCAGGGGCAGAAACAGGCTGCTGATGATGCCCATGATCATGCTGGCCAGTGCCAGGGGTAACAGATAGCGGAAGTAGTCAAAAATCTGATTGGGGCGTATGGGTCTGTCTACGGCTCTGTGTACGCCCATCATGTCCAGGCCGCCACTCATGGGGGCCATGATCATGGAAATCAGCAAGCCCAGCAGGCTCAGGTTCCATGAAGCCTCGTCGCCTTCGCCACTGACCGTTACCAATAACTGGTTCAACAGCAGCCAGCAGCCGACCACGCCTATGGTGGCCAGCAATATCGGCATCTTGGCACCCTGGATACGCTGCCAGGCCTCCTGAAAAATAGCCTTGGGAGTCAGTGTAAAGCCCTGCTCCAGCGATTGTTGCAGCCGGGCAAATCGTGGTTCGTTCATAATGCGGTCTCTTACTTGAAGTGGTGCCATTATAACGGAGGAAGAGGGCTGAGGCAGTAGTGCTAAGCCATTATAAAAAAAGGGAATTGAAAAAACGGCCAGAGCCTTGTTAAACAGTAAAGGTGTTCGGTTCAGGTATAAATAGAGGCGTTGACTGCACTCCCGGTAATGGTACTCCCGGTAATGGTATTCCCGCTCATAATGAAAAGCCCGCTGTGTCAGCGGGCTTTTCATTATGAGCGGTTACCTTTGGCCGCTGAGCAGTTCGTCCACATAATCGACGACCTTCAGGGTGGCGGGTCCATAACGGTGCTCGTCAAAATGGTTGTTGACCAGGCTGGGCTCCAGATTGATTTCGACGGTGTGGGCG
>JBFGZI010000026.1:0-14654 GCA_041586855.1 Oceanisphaera sp.
CGGCAGGCCTCACCTCCTCTCGCCTGACCGGTGATGAAGCGACCCGGCTACCGCAGTCCAGCTCACCCATGAATGCAGGGTCCGCCAGCGACTCACTCACTGACCGGAAAAGGCAGCTACTTGCATACCATAACCAAGTCAGGGCAGACGTCGGGGCGCCACCGCTCGTCTGGTCTGCCGCCGCCGAGTCGCAGGCACAACACTGGGCCGGCGAGCTGGCACGCCGCTGCGACATAGAGCACAGTCAGGGATCCGGCTTCGGTGAAAACCTGTTTATGGGGACCCTGGGGTTTTATGACGAGCTGGACGGCATCAGGGCCTGGGAGGAAGAAAAACGGGATTATACGGGCCAGCCACTGAGCCGCAGCCTGGCACCCAGAGTGGGCCATTATACCCAGATGGTCTGGCCTGCCACCCGGGAACTGGGTTGTGCCACTTCTGTCTGTAACAACAACATGATTCTGGTGTGCAACTACTACCCGCCGGGCAACTACCTGGGGGAGTCTGCTTATTAATACCAATTACCAACAGGGCATGCCGGAACATCACGGAAGACAAAGGGATCTGCTCAGCCGACCATCCGTAGCGCGGATGGCGCGGCTGAGCCTACAGGGAGGTATTTACGGCGAGTCAGCTGAGCGGGCCCTTTGTCCGACGTTTGCACCGAGATGAAATAAATCAGTTGCTTGGTCGGATTGGTATAAGACAGAAGACTTGAGCAAGTCTTCTGTCTTGGGTCATGGTGCCGTTATTTCTTGTCTTTATCGATCTGGTTACCGATAACACCGCCGACCACGGCGCCGCCTATGGTGCCCATGGTACTGCCGCCGGTGAGTACAGACCCCGCCACGCCGCCGGCACCGGCGCCGATGGCGGTGTTACGATCCCGGTCCGACATGTTGCTGCAGGCAGACAGCCCAAGCAGCAGGGCTGCGGTTACGCCCCCCACTACCATTATTTTGCCGTTGTGCGTTTTCATGCTTGCCTCGGTAAATATGGTTGCCTCGGTAAATATTCGTCTTGTATACCCACCTTTCAGTATAACCCCTTTACTCGCGAACGGCGTGTCCTCGGGCTGGGCTTGTACCTGACCCTATCGTCCTGTTTACGAGAGGATTCAGGCGGGAGGATTCAGACGACCAGTCCCAACCACAACAAGCGAACCACAGCGACGTTGGCGATGCTGACCAGTACCAGAAAGCTGACATAGGTCATGACCAGATAACGAAAATAGTTGTGCTGGCTGTGCTTGATCAGCCCCTGCCTTTCCTGAGAGCTGCGATGGGCGGAGGCTATCTTGGCAAACAGCGTCAGTTCAAAGTGCATCAGTACCAGGGTGATCAACGACAGCACTGTGCCAAGCAGCGGCGCTATCAGGATCCAGCCTTTCAGCACCTGGGTAATCTCGGGCTTGAGATAAGGTACCGCCCCCAACAGCACCACGGCTATGGTTATCTGAAACAGCTTTTGCCAGATGTGGTCGTGACGATACTTGTATTCATCCCACAGCAGCACATGCGGGTCGTACTGATGGTACATCTGAGCGCTCCTCGACTCCTGTTTGTGCCACTATATCACGGGAGTCAGTCCCAGCTCCGCATCCGCAGGTCTAGCCACATCGCCCTGCCGGTAATCGCATACACCCTCGGGGAACACCGCCTCCAGCATGGCGCCGTAGGGCTCCACCTCCTGTGGATGATAGAAGCCCCGCGCCACCGCCTCGGCCACCGGCACCCGTGCGCACTTGAACAGATCGCCGGTCAGCGGACTGCCGGCAGCATTGCGCGGTGACCGGTAGGCCGGATAGTGACTCAGGCAGGTACCCATGTCGGCGTCACCTCGCCAGGGGCCGTTCCATACCTCGCTTCCTTCGGCTATCAGTTCGCCCTTGTCGGTCCAGCAGGCGTCTTTCGCCGCCGTCGGACGTCGGCCCTTGGTCAGCCACTCGTCGAGCAACACAAAGGCACGATCACTGGGATCATAGGGCTTGCCGCTCTGCCAGATAACCATGTTGTCCGTCTGTCCCCGAGCCTGACGGATACGCAGCCAGGATGACAGGGTCGCATAGGAGTGGTGCATGTCGAGCTGGTTATCCAGATAGTGACGCAGGTCGATCACCGGAATGTCGATATTGCCGAGAAAGACGTGACCGGAGTAATAGGCCGCTGCCATGGCGCCGTCGTGCCCCCGGCTGCGGGGTGCCGTCTTGATCAAGTCGACCTGATTGCGCTCAAACACCCGCAATGGCACCGGGCTGCCCGGCGTCTTTTGCATGTTATGGTCACTCCAGATGGACACATCCGCCAGGCTATCATCCCCGGTCAGCACCCACAGCTTCTCTTGCGCCATGTCCTTCGATGCCTTCCAGCTACCGATATTGGCATTGAGGTGGAGAAACTCGGCCATGCTGATCTGCCCCAGTTTCAGCGCCTCCAGGCCATACTGCACCCCGACGTTATCATGGGTGCGATGGGCAAAACCGTCTTCTCCCACTCCGTAGAAGGCAGCCAGATCGTGCCAGTGACTGAAGCGATCGGCTCTGGCCACGGCCGGCGCATAGTGATGTATCCGATGAAAGTAACGCGGGTTATTGGTCAGCGGCGCCAGCCCGCGCCAACTCTTGGAGCACTCGGTGGCCCCGGGCGGCAGGGCCGGCAAACTAAGACCCAGGCCGGCGACCCGGGCCCAGCGATAATATTTCTTGAACTCGTGCTCCACATCACTGCTGGCCGCCACGCCCATCACCTGCCCCCGGTTTTCCTGTACCTGCCAGCGCCGGTTATCCCGCGCCGTGACATCGAAATAATATTCCAGAAGTTCACAGTCCAACGCCCAGATACTCTGGGTGATCATGTCCGGATAGCTGTACTGGGGAATAATGGCGTCGAGCAGGCCTGGCTTGTTCTGGGCAATCAGGTACTGCTGCACCGCACCGCCGGAGCCACCAATGCCAACCGTGTAGTCCGGCTTGCCATAGCGGGCCACAAACTGCGCCTTGACCATCTCGGCGGTATTGGCCGCCAGCCACATGTTGTAGTGATTGCTGGTCACGTTGCCGCCGGAGCCCGCCAGAGCGTAACCCTCGGCCAGTTGTTTGGTCAGGCGTGAGGCGATGCGCCCCAGGCTCATCTTGCCCTGGCGCTTGCCGATGCCCACACCGCCCTTGAAGTGATAGATGAGTTTGTTATTCCAGTAAGGGCTACGGGTATCGGTCACCGGCGCCATAGGGTCGGCCAGCATGGCGATGACATACATGAAGCGATTGATGGTGCCCCGCTCCACCCTGAGTACGAAGGGAATGGTGCTGCCCTGCCAGTCCAGCCAGGCCAGATCTGCCGGCTCTCCGCTCTCGGGCCAGAGATAATAATCGTCCCGCCCCTCCACCTTGTAGAAATAGTCGACCCGGGTCGGCAACAGACAGTCCTTGCTGTGTCCAAGCAGCCGTGTCTTGTCTTTTACTCCGCCCAGCTCTGCATACACTGGAGTGCCGATGCCTTGTTGGTTATCCACCAGCGGCTGGCCCAGCCCGACCTCTTCGGTATTGCAGGCAAAGGGATACTGCAGCGGACCGAGCGAGGTATCCACAGGGCCGGTTTGTCCGGGGCTGACAGGAAAATCAAAGACGGATAAATCCAGCTGAACCCGGGAGGCATGAGGCCCTTCATAAACAGGCCTTGGCGCGGCAGGATCGTAACCGGGTGGCAACGCCTCCACCACCAACTCGGGAGGATCCGACAACAGATGTCGCCCCAGCCTGGCCTGTAGTTCGCTCCAGCCCAGCATTAACAGCGGTAACAACACCAGTGGCAACAGCCACCACCAACGTCTGCTTTTTTTATTCATATCGTGTCACCTCTGAGCTAAGCATAGCGGAGAAAAAAAGCGTTGCATCCACGGTGGCAGCGGTTATGGTCTCGCCGATAGAAGAGGATAAAAGCCATGATCAAGGTGCCTGAAAACAAAATAATAGAGGACGAATGGGGCTCGGATTCCGGACGGATAACCGTGCTCGAACCCCGCCACAATGCGCGGCTGGCGGCATTGATCCGATTGGTATCGGCAGAATATGGTCTGACCGCCGATAAAGGCTTCAGCGTGGCCGATCCCAGCCTGGACAGGCTGAGTGAAGTATACCGACAAAAGGGTGCCGGTTATTGGGTGCTGGAAGACGATACCGGGGGCTTACTCGGTGGCGCCGGTCTGGGCCCGGTGGCCGGTTACGATGGTGTGTGCGAACTGCAGAAGATGTATCTGGCAGCAGCGGCCAGGGGAATGGGGCTGGGTCGCAGGCTGGCGCTGCATGTCTTGCAACAGGCACGCCTGCTGGGCTATCGATACTGTTACCTGGAAACCACGGCGTTATTGCCCGAGGCCTTGGCTCTCTATCAAAAGCTGGGATTCACGCCCTGCGAACGACTGGGCAACACCGGACATCATGACTGTGAAATCACCCTGATGCTGCCCCTAGGCTAGCTATTATACCAATCACATTTAAATATCTGGTCAGAGATTGGGTCGGAGTGTCAGAGGCAACACAGCCGCCTCCCTCGACACGCTACGAGTACATCCATGTAAGCTCGGAAATGCCATCCCTGGCATTTCACGGTCGTGGGAGCCGTTCTCTGTTGCCTCTTCTGGAACACCGAGTTGTCCCCAGGCAGCGCTAACAGGCGACACCGGAGCATCAAGGAGGGCAAAGGGATCTGCTCCGCCGACCATCACATAACAGGGACGTCATGTGCTGAGCGTCACAAGGAGGTGCTTGAGCGAGTCGGTGGAGCGGGCCCTTTGTCCGACGTTTACACCGAAATGGAATAGAGCATTTGTTTAATGGAATATTACTCTTCGAAGTAAGTGCCCCAGCCATCGTATTCGATGCCGTATTTCCGGGCGATCGGCAGCAGCTGATCAATCTGTGCCATGATGGCCTCCTCGGTCAGGGGACCTTCCTTGACCGCATCGAAACACAGCAGGGTCTGGCCCCGCTCCAGGGTCAGCTCTTCCGCATCGGTCACCTCGAACTCCGCCTTGAAGCAATCGACCGCCGCCTTTTCGAGTCGGCTGAAGTCCTGGCCGGAAAAATGATGCTCTATGGTGTATTCCACCTCGGGGTTGCTGCCGTCTTCCAGCAGGGAGGTAATAATTTCACGGGTTTCTTCCCGCCAGTCTTGCTGTTCAGTCATGGGTGGCTCCTTGGCCGGATAACGG
The DNA here is from genome assembly GCA_041586855.1 of Oceanisphaera sp. Taxonomy (GTDB): domain Bacteria; phylum Pseudomonadota; class Gammaproteobacteria; order Enterobacterales; family Aeromonadaceae; genus Oceanimonas. Next base: position 5,209 of record JBFGZI010000026.1, read on the forward strand.
AATGAAGCACAGCTTAGGGACGGCGGACTTCGCTGTCCAGCTCGGTAATACGCTCGGCAATCAGCTGACGACTGTGCTTGAGCAAGTCTCTGATTTGATTAGGTGCATAACCCTCGACCGAAATTGGCGGCATGATTTCGACGATCAGCTCACCGTTGTCCCAGCGGTTCAAGTCGACCTGGCCGAAATAGCTGGAGCAGGCGATGGGCACTATGGGAGCGCCCGCCTGCAGGGCAATATGAAAGGCGCCGCTCTTGAATGGCAGCAGTCCCTTGCCCTTGCTGCGGGTGCCTTCCGGAAACATCCAGATCGACATGTTGCGTTGGCGAATCTTGTCGACCACTTTACCTATGGTGCTGGCGGCCTTGGCCTTGTTCTCACGGTTGATCAGCAGATTACCACTCAACCAGAACAGCTGGCCGAACAAGGGTATCCAGAACAGGCTGTTTTTGCCGATGGCCACGGTACGCGGCATCACGGCGCCTGGCAGGGTGATGATATCCCAGTTACTCTGATGATTGGCGATATATACCGCCGAATGCAGATCCTTGACGTGCTCATGGCCCCGAAACCGTACCTTGAGCCCCACCAGTGGGCAGGCCTTGTTAAACAAACGCCCCAGCAGATAGACGTTATTGGGATGACGGGGACGCAGCAGGCACACCAGGGTACCAAGCACAAAAACCACAACCATGGCCAGGGCCAGCAAGAACAGCCGCAACAGCTTTAACATGAACAAACCTCGCTTTTTGAGAGACGGCAGTATACTGAGCGGACCCGGAAGGAACAAGAGCCCAGCCGGCCTGACCCGAATGTCAACAGGCAACTCCCTGGCATCAGGGAGGATAAAGGGATCTGCTCCGCCGACCCTCCGCGCCAAGGATGGCGCGGCGGAGCCCCCAAGGATGGGTTTACGGCGTGTCGGCGGAGCGGGCCCTTTGTCCAACCTTTGCAGGGCAACCAAATAGATCTGTTATTTACTCTGTTTGGTATCAAGTCCCGGAAGTGGCTGGCCAGCGACCAGTTCACGACCCCCCGGCTCCAGTGGGGAAATATAAAAAAACCGCCCCGAAAGGCGGTTTGGTCGGCAGAAAAAGCGCTTAGCTCAGCTTGCCATGGCACTGCTTGTACTTCTTGCCCGAGCCACAGGGACAAGGATCGTTACGTCCCACCTTCTGGCCTTCGCGCACAAAAGGCGCCGAGTCATCGCTGGAAGAAGAAGCTGCACCTTCCCCTTCCAGCTGGCTGTCGGGCACTGCATGGTTGTAGCTTTGGGGCAGGCTTGCTGCCGCCTCGCGCCGTTTCGCCTCGGCCGCTTCCACTTCTTCCTGGCTCTGTACCCGCACCCGGCTCAGAATACTGACCACTTCCCGCTTGAGATTGTCCAGCAGCTGGGTAAACAGCTCGTAGGATTCGCGCTTGTATTCCTGTTTGGGGTTCTTCTGGGCATAACCGCGCAGATGTATGCCCTGGCGCAGGTGATCCATGGCCGCCAGGTGCTCTTTCCACAGGGTATCCAGGGTCTGCAACATCACCGAGGTCTCGAACTGGCGTATCACCTCGGCGCCCACCACCGCTTCCTTGTCCGCATAGGCCTTGGCGGCCTCTTCGAGAATGCGCTCGCGCAGCTGCTCGTCGTGCAGCTTCTCGTTATCCTTCAGCCATTCGGATACCGGCAGTTCCAGGGCAAAATCGGCCTGCAACCTCTGCTCCAACCCGGGTACATCCCACATTTCTTCCAGTGACTGGGGCGGGATATATTCATCAACCACACCGTTCAACACGTCTTCGCGGATCACGGCGATGGTGTCCTTGATATCAACCGAGTCGAGCAGTTCGTTGCGCTGCTCGTAGACCACCTTGCGCTGATCGTTGGCGACATCATCGAATTCCAGCAGGTTTTTACGAATATCGAAGTTGCGGGTTTCCACCTTGCGCTGGGCGTTTTCGATGGCGCGGCTCACCCAGGGATGCTCGATGGCCTCGCCTTCTTCCATGCCCAGTTTCTTCATCATGCCGGTGACCCGATCGGAGGCGAAGATACGCATCAGCGCATCCTCCATCGACAGATAGAAGCGGCTGGAACCCGGATCCCCCTGACGACCGGCACGACCGCGCAGCTGATTGTCGATACGGCGGGATTCGTGACGCTCGGTACCTATGATATGCAGACCACCGGCGGCAATTACCGTTTCATGACGCTGTTTCCAGGCGTCCTTGATGGCGGCAATCTGCTCGGGGGTGGCGTCCCCGCCCAGCGCTTCGATTTCGGCCTGCCAGTTGCCCCCGAGCACAATATCGGTACCGCGACCGGCCATGTTGGTGGCGATGGTCACCACACCAGACTGTCCCGCCTGGGCGATGATTTCCGCCTCGCTCTCGTGAAACTTGGCATTCAGCACCCGATGCGCTATGCCTTCTTTCTTGAGGATGCCCGACAGTAACTCGGAATTTTCGATGGAGACGGTACCCACCAGCACCGGCTGGCCCCGCTCCACGCAGCCCTTGATATCGTCGACGATGGCCTGGTACTTCTCGGGCGCGGTCAGGTAGACCAGATCGCCCATGTCCTTGCGCACCATCGGCTGATTGGTGGGGATCACCACCGTATCCAGGCCGTAGATATGCTGGAATTCGAAGGCTTCGGTATCGGCGGTACCCGTCATGCCCGCCAGCTTGTCGTATAGCCGGAAGAAGTTCTGGAAGGTGATGGACGCCAGGGTCTGGTTTTCATTCTGGATCTTGGCCCCTTCCTTGGCTTCCACCGCCTGATGCAGGCCTTCGGACCAGCGACGTCCCGGCATGGTACGGCCGGTGTGCTCGTCGACGATGATCACCTCGTTGTCCTGCACTATATAGTCGACATTACGCTCGAACAGGGTATGGGCGCGCAGACCCGCGTTGACGTGGGCCAGCAGGGTGATGTTGGCCGCAGAGAACAGCGAGTCCTCCTCTTGCAACAGCCCCATGCGCTTCAGTTCTTCTTCCACGAAGATCTGGCCGTTTTCAGTCAGCAGCGCCTGCTTGTTTTTCTCGTCCACCGTGTAATGACCGTCACCGGTATACTCTTCGGTGTCTTCCTTGTCCTGCTTGACCAGCCTGGGGATCAGGGTATTGATGCGGATATAGAGCTCGGAGCTGTCTTCTGCCGGGCCCGAGATGATCAGCGGGGTACGGGCTTCGTCGATCAGCACCGAATCCACCTCATCCACCAGCGCATAGTACAGCGGCCGCTGTACTCGCTGCTGGGGCGAGAACGCCATGTTGTCGCGCAGGTAGTCGAAACCGAACTCGTTGTTGGTGCCGTAGGTGATGTCGGCCGCATAGGCGGCGTGTTTTTGTGCCGAATCCATGCCCGGCAGGTTGCAGTCTACGGTCAGGCCCAGAAACTCGAACAGGGGTCGGTTGGCTTCCGCATCACGGCGGGCCAGATAATCGTTCACCGTCACCACGTGAACACCGCGCCCGGTCAGGGCGTTGAGGTAAACCGGCAGGGTGCCGGTCAGGGTCTTGCCCTCACCGGTCTTCATTTCGGCGATCTGATTGTTGTGCAACACAATGCCGCCGATCAGCTGCACATCGAAATGGCGCATCTCGAACACCCGGCGGGACGCTTCGCGTACCGTGGCGAAGGCTTCCGGCAACAGCTGCTCCAGGGTTTCGCCCTGCTCCAGCCGGCTGCGGAACTCGACGGTCTTTCCCTGTAGCTCCGCATCGGACAGCGCCTCGAATTTCGGCTCCATCGCATTGATTTCATTTACAACTTTACGTAGCCGCTTGAGCGTTCTGTCGTTACGGCTACCGATTATCATGGTGAAAAGTTTAGTAATCATGTTTGGCCAATAATGATGATGAAAAAATAAAGCCCCGTATGGGGCCGAACTCTTGGTCAGGCAAACAGGCGCCGCATGCCCGGAGTCAGGATAATTAAACAGATATGGAGATTAAGCAGCAAAGATTCAAGGACTGCAAGTACTGCCGACGCCCGGCGTGGCAACAGAATACCGGTATCCGGAGTCAGGGTGGCCACTGTCGGCCATGACGAGCTGCCTGATACAACAACGGGAATACAGAAAAACAGGCGTACAGAAAACACACCGACGCGGAGAGGATGCCGGTGTGTTTTCTGTGGGCTCATTGGATTCAGGCTGGGCTGAACGCGGTATCGTAGTAACGAATCGGCGACTCGGCACCCTGTTCACCGAAGGTGACCATTTCCCAGGCTTCGGTATTGGCCAGCATGGCGCGCAGCAGAGTGTTGTTCAGGGCATGACCTGTCTTGTAGGCGCAGAACTCACCCAGAATGCTGTGATTGCACATATAGAGATCACCGATGGCATCCAGCATCTTGTGTTTGACGAACTCGTTGGGGTAACGCAAACCGTCGTCGTTAAGCACCTTGTAGTCGTCCAGTACCACGGCGTTTTCCAGGCTGCCGCCCAGGGCCAGATTCTGGGAATGCAGATATTCGATATCCCGCATAAAACCAAAGGTTCGGGCCCGGCTCAGCTCCTTGACGAAGGCCGCACCGGAAAAATCCAGCACCAGATGCTGACTCTGACCTTCAAACACCGGATGCTTGAAGTCGATGGTCAGATCCATCTTGAAACCGCCGCGATAAGGCCGGAACTCCGCCCACTTATCGCCATCTTCTACCCGTACCGGCTTCTTGATGCGAATGAAACGCTTGAGTGCGTTCAGCTCGCGAATGCCACCGGACTGCAGCAGGTAGATAAAGGGATGTGAACTGCCGTCCATCACCGGTACCTCGGGGGCATCCACCTCGATAACCAGGTTATCGATGCCCAGCCCCGCCAGGGCGGCAGACAGGTGCTCTATGGTCGAGACCCGAACTCCCTGCTCGTTGACCAGGGCGGTACAGAGCATGGTGTCCTTGACCAGGGCCGCATCGGCCCGAATGTCGACCTGCGGGTCCAGATCGGTACGACGAAACACAATACCTGTGTTGGCCGGCGCCGGCACAAACGTCATTTGCACCTTGTGTCCGGAGTGCAGGCCGATTCCGGTAGCCTGCACGGTATTTTTCAAAGTTCGTTGTCTAATCATAAGGTTGTCCGCAAGTCAAAAGGGCCCTATTCGAACCGAATTCAAATGGTCCGATATGTTAGCACAATAATCCGCCATCGCCAATTGAGAGCCTTTCTCAGTCGGCCTGCTTGCGCAAAAACGCCGGAATATCCAGGTAATCCATATCGGGCCTGGCCTGGGTAGCGTCGGCATTCACCACCAGTTTTCCGGCCTGCTCTTCACGCGGTGCTTCCACCTGACGCATGCCGTTGTCATCGCGGTTGCTGGTGCCTGACTTGACCAGGGTGATGTCTGGCTTGCGCTCGGCACCGATACCGGTGGCCACTACCGTCACTCGCAGTTCGTCGCTGATGTCTGGATCCAGTACCGTACCCACTACCACGGTGGCGTTTTCGGAGGCGAAGGCCTTGACCGCATTACCCACGGTTTCAAACTCCTCGATGGTCATGTCCAGACCGGCGGTGATGTTGACCAGGATGCCACGGGCGCCGGCCAGATCCACGTCTTCCAGCAGCGGGCTGGAGATAGCTTTTTCGGCTGCTTCTTCGGCCCTGTCTTCACCGGTGGCGTGACCGGTACCCATCATGGCGGTGCCCATTTCACGCATCACGGTACGAACGTCGGCGAAATCGACGTTGATCAGACCCGGACGGGTGATAAGCTCCGCGATGCCCTGTACCGCTCCCAGCAGCACGTCGTTGGCGGCCTTGAAGGCGTCCAGCAGAGAAATACCCCGACCCAGCACCTTCAGCAGCTTGTCGTTGGGGATGGTGATCAGGGAGTCGACATGCTTGGCCAGCTCGTTGATACCCTGCTGGGCATAGTTCATCCTCTTCTTGCCCTCGAAGGCAAACGGCTTGGTCACCACGGCCACGGTCAGAATACCCAGTTCCTTGGCCACTTCGGCTACCACTGGAGCGGCGCCGGTACCTGTACCTCCCCCCATACCGGCGGCAATAAACACCATATCGGCGCCGTCCAGCAGATCGCGAATGGCGTCGCGGTCTTCCAGTGCCGCATCCCGACCGACTTCCGGATTGGCCCCGGCGCCCAGTCCCTTGGTGATGTCGCCCCCCACCTGCAGGGTGCGCGAGGCACTGGAGTTACGCAGGGCCTGGGCATCGGTATTGATGGTCAGAAATTCGACGCCTTCCAGATTTTCACGCACCATGTGTTCGACGGCATTGCCGCCGCCGCCACCGACACCAACCACTTTAATGACGGCTTCCTGCTCATGATCATTCATTAATTCAAACATAAGGCTCTCTCCGCTTTGCTCTTGGTTGCTTACTATCAGTATCAAATACTGCCAAGGTTAAAATTCGCCACGCAGCCAGTGTCCGATCCGCTTCAACAGCCCGGTGACACTGGATTTGTTTTTATAGTCCTGTTGAGGCATCGATTGATGCTCCTTGCCGTAATGCAACAAGCCGACGGCGGTGGAGTACACCGGTGTTTCAACGTAATCCGATAAGCCTTTTACTCCGGCCGGCTGGCCGATACGCACCTGACACTGGAAGATCTGTTCGGCACATTCCACCAGGCCTTCTATCTGTGCGGCACCGCCGGTCAGTACCAGACCCGCGGCCAGCTGATGCTTGACCCCGGCTTTTTTCAGCTCGCCCTGTACCTTGCTCAGCTCCTGGTTGATCATGCCGAGCAACTCGCTGTAACGCGGCTCTATCACCTCGGCCAGGGTCTGTCGCTGCAGACTGCGGGCCGGACGGCCGCCCACGCTGGGCACTTCTATAGTGTCTTCCTTGCTGACCAGCCGGCTGAAGGCGCCACCGTGACGCACCTTGATCGCTTCCGCGTCGAGCGGCGGCGTACCAAAGGCGTAGGCGATGTCGCTGGTGACAGTACTGCCCGCATAGGGGATCACCTTGGTATGACGCAAGGCGCCGCCGGTAAACACTGCCATGTCCATGGTGCCACCACCGATATCAACTACGCAGACACCCAGTTCTTTCTCATCATCGGTCAGCACCGCATAACTCGATGCCAGGGCGCTGAAAATCAACTGGTCTACACGCAGTCCCAGACGTTCCACACACTTTTCGATATTGCGCGCCATGTCGTTGTGACAGGTGATCAGATGCACCTTGGCATGCATACGCACCCCCGACAGTCCTATGGGGTTCTTGATCCCCTCCTGAAAGTCGATGGAGTATTCCTGCGGCAGCACATGCAGCACCCTGTGTTCATCGGACAGTCGTACCGACTTGGCCGTATGGATCACGCTGTCCACGTCTTCCTGGGTCACTTCCTCGTCCGAAATCGGCACCATGCCGGTTTCGTTACGGCATTCGATATGCTTGCCCGACAACCCCAGATAGACGGAGGTAATCTGGCAATCCGCCATCATCTCGGCCTCGTCCACCGCCCGCTTCAGCGACTTGACCACCGATTCGAGGTCGTTGACGCCGCCCTTGTCCATTCCCTTAGAGGAATGGCTGCCAAGCCCGATGATATTCAGATCGCCATCCGGTAACACTTCCCCTACCAGGGCTGTGACCTTAGCCGTGCCGATATCAAGCCCGACGATCAGATTTCGTTCCGCGCTTTTTGTCATTATCTGTCTCTTCGTCCTGCTTCCATCCCACTGCCAGCCCGGTATCGTAGCGCAGATCGAGATAAGCCACTCGCTCCCGCTCCGCAATGCCCGGATAGACATCAATAAATCGTTGCAAGCGGGCCTCGATATCCTCTCGACCCAGCAACAGCGTGACCCCGTCCGACAGGGTCAGTTCCCAGGAACGCCGAGGGGTCAGGTGAACCCGCTCAATCCGATAGCCCCTGGGCTGTAACAATTTCTGCACACTGCGATATTCCTCCAGCACCCGGTTCGATTCTTCATCCGGGCCCGACAGGGACACCAGATCCGGATCATCATGGCGGGTCCGGAAAATCTCGCCATGGATATTCACCATGGCATCCTGATTCCACTGGGCCGCCACGGGTTGCTCCACTATGTAGACCCGCAGTATGTCGGGCCATTGTTTGCGCACCGACGCCTGATAAACCCAGGGCAGCGACTGCAGTTGCTGCTGTACCCTGTCCACTTCCAGAGTGAAGAAGTTGCCGACTTCCGGCAGCGCCAGCACCGACTGACGCACTTCTTCCCGGCTGAGGTAGTGCTGCTCTCCCTGAATCATCAGGCTGTTGACCGGTACCTGATTGGCCGCCGTCATCCATATCACCAACAACCACAGACCCCACAGCAGCGCCGACAGCACTGCCAAAAAGAAGGTCAGGCCACCGATAAAGGCCAGTCGGGTACGGATCGCGACTGCGCTCATATCAGTACGCCATCTCCAGTACCGCCACCACCAGCTCATCGAACGACAGGCCGGCCACCCTGGCGGCCTTGGGTACCAGGCTGGTTTCGGTCATGCCCGGCACCGTATTCACTTCCAGCAGCCACCAGCGACCCTGTCGGTCCTGCATCAGATCGACCCGACCCCAGCCGCTGGCGGCCACGGCTTTGAAGGCCGCCAGGCTCAGTGCACCCAGCGCCTGTTCATCTTCATCGCTCAGGCCACAGGGGCACAGGTATTCGGTGTCGCCGGACTGGTATTTGGCCGAATAATCATAAAAATCGTGGGTGGTACGCAACCGGATGGCAGGTAGCGCCTGTTCACCCAGAATGCTGACCGTATATTCATCGCCTTCGATAAAGCGCTCGATCAGCACCTCGTCGTCAAATTTGAAGGCCTCTTCGACGGCCCGGGCCAGGGTCTCGGTGTCGGCCGCCTTGGTCATGCCGATGCTGGAACCCTCGTGAGAGGGCTTGACGAACACGGGGCCGTCAAACTGCGCCAGCAGTGCCGCCGCCTCCTCGGCCCTGAAGCTGTTCTTGTGCACCACGCGAAAGTCGGCGGTGGGCAATCCCATCGCCTGCCACACCTGCTTGGTACGAATTTTGTCCATCGCCAGCGCCGCACCCAGCACCCGGGAGCCGGTATAAGGCACACCAAGGTGTTCCAGCGCGCCCTGCAGGGTACCGTCTTCACCGCCCCGGCCGTGGACCACGATAAAGGCCCGCTCGAAGGCTTCTTCCTTCAACCGGGCCAGGGGGTAATCCCGGGGGTCTATGCCGTGGGCGTCCACCCCGGCCCGCTGCAGACCGGCCAGTACCGCGGCGCCGGAGCGTAGCGACACTTCTCGCTCGGCAGAATGGCCACCGAACAATACCGCGACTTTACCGAACTCTGTCATACCTGCTCTCCCTGTTGCTTCATCGCTTCAATCGATAGCCGTAACTGGCCCAGCTTCCGGGCCAGCCCACCCACGTTACCGGCGCCCTGGGTCAGCACCAGATCACCGTCCTGCAACAGCTCCGCCAGCACCGCCGGCACCTCATCGGGAGTGGCCACGTAAATAGGTTCCATCTTGCC
>JBFGZI010000027.1:0-13713 GCA_041586855.1 Oceanisphaera sp.
CGATTCACAGTCCACCTCCCAGCCGCACCCGGCGCTGCAGGCTGATGCTGTTATCGGCATCCTGGGTCAGTGTCAGGGTAATATCCACCAGCTGGGCGCGACCGCCGCCCAGCGGCACCCGTTCGATGCGCAGCAGAGTCACGCCCTCGGCAATCACGCTTTCGGTATAGTCGCGGCCATCCACCAGGCTGTCGCCGTTCTGGTCGCTGAAGGCCGGCCAGCGCTCGATCAGCTGGTCGCCACTGAGGTAATAGACCACCGGCTCGAAGCTGTCTTCGTCGTTCAAGCCGTCTTCGTCATCGTCGGGCGGGGAGCCTTCGTCGATAAGGCCATCGAAGTCGTCGTCGATGCCGGCCAGTCCCGGCTTCACATCGAGGTTCATGTCACTGGGCAGATCCTCGTCGATCGCGCCGTCGCCATCCTGATCGCCATTCCCCAGGGGATCATCTCCGCTGCCGCCCTGTTCATCGTTGTCCCTGGCCGGATTGGTGGCCGAGGACTCGTCGACGCTGCCATCACCATCGTCGTCGATGCCGATAATGCCGGGGGCGCCATCCCGGGTGTTATCGGCAAACACATCCTCGTCGATGCGCTCGGCCTCGCCCGGATCGCGCTGGCCGTTGTTGTTGCGGTCGAGAAAGTCTTTATCGTTGTTGGCGTCGGCCCAGCCGTCGCCATCCAGGTCCTGGCGCGGGCTCAGGGTCACCGCCAGCACCGCCGTGGCCAGGGTACTGCTGCCTTCGGGGGGCGAGGCCGGCACCGTCTGTACCCGAATATGCTCGGACCAGCTGGTGTTGGGGTTGTCGGCCAGCGGCAGCAGCAGACGACGGCTGTTCTGCACCGATTCTGTCATGCGCGCCAGGGCAAAGCGGGCTTCATGAGCCAGGGTGTTTTTTGTCTGGCCTTCGTTCTGCAGTTCGAGGGCGGAGCCGATCAGGCCGCCGAGCCCGGCCATCAGCAGCGAAGACACCGCCACGGCACCGAGCAGCTCGGGCAGGGTCAGGCCCTGCTGGTGCAGGCGAGGGGCAAGGGCGCGCGGCTTCATTGGCTGACCAGGGTTTCCAGGGCCTGGGCGGTGCCGGCCAGTTCAACCCTGAGCCACAACAGACCGGTGTCGGTGCTGGCAAAGGGGTCGCCGGTTTCTCCGTCATAAAAGGCCAGATACACCTGACGTTGCAGGCTGCGGCCATCGCTGCTGACGACGTTGTCGGACAGGCTGCTGGGGGTTGTGGGGCCCGCAACCTCGGCTCCGAGCTGGCTGTAGTCGCTGGCCAGCAGTTGCTCGACCTTGCTGGCCAGCAGGGGCCGGTCTATGTTCTGCTGTTTGTTGATGGCGGCCCCCTGGCTGCCGGATTGCAGGGCTTCGATGGCCGGCACCAGGCTCAGGCCGATAATAAAGGTCGCGATCAGGGCCTCGATATAGGAAAACCCCCGCTGGGAGGACGATCTGGCGTACTTTTTCGTTCCCTTGTTCATGCGCGCACTCTTCGTTGTTGTTTTGTTTTTGTTGTTCTTGTTCCTGCCATTGACATTACTGCCGGGTGATGCGCCCGGTCCGGGGGGTGACATTCAGCTGCTGTTGATGGTTACCGTCGCTCAGGGTGACGGTGCCGCTGACCAGCATTTTTGGCGTGCCGCCATCCAGATAGCGGGGTTCGCCGCTGGCCAGAAAGCCGATGTCCTGCTGGCTGCCGGCGACGCCCTGATAGACGAAGGTCGCCTCGTCGAGCCGGACTTTCTGGTAGCGGGCATCGGTGGCGAAGCTGAGGTCATAGAGCTGCTTGTCGAGCGGATGATACACATCGAAGGTGACCACAGGCGAGGGGCCCGAATCGTCGATGCGATACACCCGCAGCCGCTGGGCGGCGATGTCCAGCAGCACACCGTGGTCGGCCCCGCTGCGCCGGGCTTCGCTCTGGGCAAAGCGGATGGCACCGGCCACCTCGACCGCAGCCAGCTCGACCCGCTCCGGCCCCAGCGCCGTCGGCGAAGGCACCACCACCAGCGCCAGGGCGCCGAGCAGGGTAACCACCAGCAGCAACTCGGCCAGGCTTTTGCCCCGAAGCCGCACCGGCACCACCGACATGGCTATCACCAATCACAGGTCGTCATAGTCTTCGTGATTTATTATGAGCTTCCCGCTCTTGCGGTCGTATTTCCAGCCGCCAGTAGTGGTACCGGTTGCATTCATTTTCAGATCACCGGTTTCGATCACTGTGAGGGTCGCAACATTCATGAAGGGGTCGCCGGGCAGTGCTGCTTTCTTGTAGTAGGGGCCGAAGCGGTGGTTGGTTGTGTCGCTGACGGAACAGGCACCACCGGCGTCATTGCTGTAGAGCGTCACCTGATCGGTAAAGGTTTGAGCGGCGTTGGCGATTAAGCCATCTCCAGTACCTTTGGTTCCCGTACATGCATCTGCTGATACTGCAGTGCCGTTGCCGGGATATTCCCCGTGCTGCTGGTAATAGAGATCGATCACCGAGCGCAGGTTGGCCAGGGTGCTCTGGGCGGACGCGGTTTTGGCATCGTCGGTAGAGGCACTGAACTGCGGAATGACGATGGCGGCCAGAATCGACAAGATGATCACCACAATCAAGAGTTCAACCAGGGTAAAGCCTTGTACTAGCTTCTTTTTTATATTCATGGTACAGCCTCTCGTTATTAACATTAGCGCATGACGGTGTGCATATGGGTCTTTGTTTTTTACTGTAGTCCAGGGCCCGAAAATCTCCATAAAAGGGCAGGGTTATTGTTGCATTGGTGGCCCTCCATTTGCGTATCTGTGCGGGCGGCCCACTCAGTGAGCGACCCGGGACAACTTGAAAATAGGCAGTATCAGCGAGCTGACCAGTACCCCGACGACCAGTCCCATCACCAGCAACATCAACGGCTCGGCGAGCTTGGTCAGGGTGTTCAGGTGCTTGCGCAACTCCCTTTCATAATGTTCGGTCAGCCGCATCATCACCTTGGGCAGGTTGCCGGTTTCTTCGCCGGTACGCAGCATCTGACGCACCAGGGAGGGGATCCAGCCGGCCTTTTCAAAGCCGTAGGACAAGCCCTTTCCTTCGGTGACATTCTGCTGCAGCTGGCCGATAAACTGTTGAAACTGCCGGTTGCCGACCACATCGCGGGTGGCGTCCAGCGCTGTGACCAGGGGCACGCCGTGACTGAGCGACAGCCCCAGCACCCGCAACGACTCGGTTAAATAGAGACGGATATAAAATCCACGGATGCCGGGCAGTGTCAGACGCCAGCGGTCCAGCCGCTGGCGGCCCGCGTCGCTGCCGGCCCAGGAATAGCAGCCCACAGCCAGCAGCACGGTGGCGAGACAGAGCCAGGGCCAGTGTTGGCGCATCAGGTCGCTGGCGCTCATCAGCACCTTGGTGGTCCAGGGCAGCTGATCGCGGATGGCCGCGAACATGTCCTCGAATTTGGGGAACACCACCACCAGTACGAACAGCATGACCGCCACCGAAAACAGCGCCAGAAACATGGGGTAGGAGGCGGCGCTTTTCAGTTGCTGACGGAGCTGCTCCCGGCGCTCGTCCAGTTCGGCCAGGTGCTGCAGCACCTTGTTCAGGAAGCCGCCTCCTTCGGCGGCCGCCACCAGGTTGACATAGGTTGAATTGAACAGCCGGGGATGATGCGACAGGGCCTGGGACAGCGGCTGACCATCGGCAATGCGCTGTTCGAGATCGGTCAGCACGGCGTGCATCGCCGGATGCTGCGTCTGCAGCCTTATGGTCTTCAAGGCCGGCAGTATGCTGGTGCCGGTTTCCAGCAGCAACGAGAGCTGCTCGCTGAAAAACAGCCGGTCGCTCGCCTTCAGCCGCTTCTGGAAAAGGCCGGCGAAGGGGGTCGGGCGCGCCGTTGGTGCGGGCTTGTCCTTTTTCATGGTCAGTGGCATCAGGCTGTTTCCTCAGACATTGATCACCCGGGAGATCTCTTCGGCCGTGGTCAGGCCGCGGCGTACCCGATCCAGCCCATCCTCGAACAGGGAGGGAACCTGCTGCTCGATACGATAGGCCTCCAGCGCGTCCAGGCTGGGGTTTTGCAGAATAAGTTGCTGCAGCGTGGGCGTGGTCGGTATCAGTTCATGGATGGCGAGGCGGGATTTGAAGCCGGAGTCGTAGCATTCGCTGCAGCCGCGGCCCCGAGACAGCATAACGCTGCCGTCGGTCGGCCAGCCGTGCTGCTGGCAGATCTCTACCGGCGCCAGATACTGGGTCTTGCAGTGGCTGCAGATGGTTCTGATCAATCGCTGGGCAACCACCCCGGCCAGCGCCGAAGACAGCAGGTAGGGCTCTATGCCCATATCGATCATGCGTACCACGGCGCCGGCACTGGTATTGGTATGCAGGGTCGAGAGCACCAGGTGGCCGGTGAGCGCGGCCTGCACCGCGATGGAGGCGGTTTCCCGGTCTCGGATTTCACCGACCAGTACGATATCCGGATCCTGACGCAGCACATGGCGCAGTATCTTGGCAAAGGACAGGCCGATGATCTCCTTTACCTCGTTCTGGTTGACGATATCGAGTTGATATTCGACCGGGTCCTCGATGGTGACGATATTCTTTTCGACACTGTTGAGGTGGTTGATGGCCGCGTAGAGGCTGGTGGTCTTGCCGCTGCCGGTTGGCCCTGTAACCAGGATCAGGCCATAGGGGCGCTGCAGCATCTTCCGGTATTGCGCCAGGCTATGCTCGCTCATGCCGAGTTTGTTGATATCCAGCAGAGAGTGCTGTTTGTCCAGCAGTCGCAGTACCACTTTCTCACCGTACAGGCCCGGCAGCGAGCTGAATCGCAGATCGACCAGGCGGTTGTGGGTCTGCACCTGAATGCGGCCGTCCTGGGGCAGGCGCCGCTCCGAGATATCCAGACTGGCCATGACCTTCAGCCGCGACACCAGTGCCGGCAGCAATTCCATGCGCAGGGCCATGACCTGATAGAGGAGGCCGTCGATGCGAAACCGCACCCGCGCCGTGTTGCGCCCCGGCTCGATATGAATATCGCTGACATTGTCGTTGACGGCGCGCTGCAGTATGGAGTTGACTAGCCGGATGACCGGGCTGCCCTCGGCCAGCTCGTCTATCCGGGCATAGTCGTCTATGGTGGTATTTTCTACCAGCTCCAGATCCTGATCTTGCGGTTCCATCAGATCCAGCGATTCATCGGTAAGCGGATCGTCGCCGTCGGCATAGACGCTATTCAGGGTACCCTGAATGTTTTCACTGCAGGCCAGCACAGGCCTGACATGCACCCTGAGCAGTTCCTCCAGTTCGGTAAACGCCGGCATTTTCTGGGGATCGGCGGTGGCAACCAGCAACTCGTGGCGCAGCCGGAACAGCGGCACTATGCCCAGTCGTCTGCAGGTTTTAGCCGGGATCTGCAGCGCGATATCCGGATCGTAAAGACCCGGGCGCAGCTTAATGAAGGGCAGCTTCAGCTGCCTGCCCAGTGCTTCCAGCAGCAGGGATTCTTCGACCCAGCCTTTTTCCAGCAGAATGTCACCCATGCGCTTGTTGAGCTTGTCCTGCAGGCCGATCACCTCGTGCAACTGTTGCTCGTTGATGGCGCCGCTGGACAGCAGAATATCGCCCAGGCGAGCCGGTGCTTCCGGTTTGTCGGCGATGGGCGACAGCATTTCCTGGGACAGCTCTTCGAGGTCAATCTGGTTGCCGATGCCGGTGAAATGGAGCACTTCCCTGACCGTGGGCTGAGCATGGGTGGTTTTGAGCCAGCCGCCGAGAGACGCCAGCTGTTCGCCAATGTCCAGCAGGCATTCCAGGGCGGCGCTGTGGATGCGTTCTATATGGGTCAGATCGATGATCTGCTGCCACTCGCCACGTTCGATGCAGCCTCTGGCGCAGTCCATCAGGGCGGCGATCATCCCCGGCTCCGTCAGCTTGCGAGTCGGGGTGATGTAGGAGATGACGCCAATTTTAGTGTGCATAATCGGCTGCTGGTCCGGTGAAACCGAATCAGGGACAGGGGCTTCCGATCCATTGTTCGGAGGCGCTTGAATGGCGTTGTTATTGGTGTGAAGCTCCATCTGAAATCAGTATCCTTGTTTCAGAAAGTCAGCCAGGGGTATCGGTTTGCTGAACAGGTACCCTTGTCCGTAATCAATACCGATGTCGACCAGCTGTCGTCGGAGATCATCGGTTTCGACGAATTCCGCTATGGTTTCAAGTCCCATGGATTGGCCCACCTTGTGGATGGCCTTAACCATGATGTGGGCTGTCGGATCCTGGGCCATGGCACTGATAAAAGAGCCATCAATCTTCAAATAGTCGATGTCGAGTTCACGCAGGTAACTGAAAGAACTCAGGCCGGTACCGAAATCATCGAGCGAGATGCGGCATCCCATCTCGCGCAGCTTGGCAATAAAGAGTTTGGCGTCGTCCAGGCTGCGGATGGCGGTGGTTTCGGTGACTTCGAAACAGAGGCGTTTGGGGTCGATGCCGTGGGCATCGATCTTTTCGATGATCTTCTGGACGAAGTCCGGCTCCGAGATGGATTGCCCCGACAGGTTGATTGACCAGAGCCCTGAGGTGTCACGGGGCAGTTGCTCCAGTACCAGTTCGATGACGCGCAGATCGATTGCCGGCATCAGGTGATAGTGTTCGGCGGCGAACATGAATTCACCGGGCGCCATGACGGCACCGTTGTCATCGATATAGCGCAGCAGGATCTCGCCGTGTGGTTCGTCGGTGCAATCGGGATGCAGGGGGACTATGGGCTGGTAATAGGGCACAAAGCGGTTGCTGCGCAGTGCTTCCTGAATGCGGCCAATCCAGCGCATGGCCACGGAACGAGAGGCTTGTTCGGTATCGTATTGACTGCAGATCTGCAGGCGGTTGCCGCCCTGCTCTCTGGCGATATCCAGTGCGATATTGAGGTTGGACAGCAGCCGGTCAACGGTCTGGTACTCGTGTTTCAGTCCCGACAGGGCAACGCGGCAGCTGATGTTCTGGTGTTGTTCACCGTTGGTGACGCTGAGGCTGCCTATGTTATCGAGGATTTGTTGACCGATTTTCTGCGCATCTTGCATCGAACAGTTGGGCAACAGCAGGGCAAAGGTATTACCGGTGAGCCGGGCCAGGGTATCGCTGTTACGGATGCAGGCATTCAGAATATGCGTGACCCGCAGCAGCAACTTGTCGCCTTCGTCGAAGCCCATGATGTCATTGATCACCGAGAACTTGTCGATATTGACCAGGATCAGCGAGTGATGGAAGCTTTGGTTCTGTTTCGATTCCAGGGCGCGTCGCAACTGGTGCCCGAAGCCCTCGTGTTTTACCAGGCCGGTTTTGTCGTCGTAGATACTGAGAATGGCCTTGGTGACCTTGCCCGCCATGGCCATCAGCAGGTTGCGATCGCTGTTGGTAAAGTCGCTCCTGTTCATCATCTTCGCCAGCATCAGAAAACCGATACAGTTTTCTTCCTGACTCTTGATGGGGCAGAGCGTGATTTTGTAGGGCAGTTCGCAGTCGCTGCAATGGCGTGCCAGTTCCCCGAAGCTGTTGACCACGAATGCCTCGCCGGAGGTGGTGACATGGTCGAGAAAACATTGCCGGCAGTCGCTCATGGCGTACTGGAATTCGTCGCGTGTGGGCTGGTCGGCACCCTGGGTTATCTCTATTTTTTGTCTGGGTAGCCACAGGTAGGCGAAATCCACCGACAGGTAGTCGACACAGCTTTTTACCAGCTGCTTGATGGCAAACTGGCTTTTCTCGTAACCGAGTGGCTGGGTGTCGATGTCATAGATCAGGTGGAGCTCTTCGTAACGGTCGGACAGCTCGGTGGCCATGCTGTTGAGCTCGTACAGCAGTGCTATCTCGTGGTTGAGGCTGTCCCGGATAAAACGGCTCACCTCGAGCGCCTCATCGATATTGCCGTATAGCGCCAGATGGAGTTTGGCCCAGACAATATCATTGTCGGTCTTGATGATGTGGGTGATGACGGTGTTGTCTCCCTGCTGCTGCACCCACTCTGCCGCATGATCCGGACCCGGCGCCAGGCGGGTGAACCAGCCGGGCTCCAGGCTTTCCGATGGCTCGGAGGCTTCCAGCACCATGCCGTTCCGGTCCTGCACCAGCCACCCCTGCAGCTGGGGAAGCTGGTTGGCGGCATAGTGCAGGTAGCGTTTGAAATCGACCATAGACAGCTCGAGTAAGGACATGGCTCAGGCCTCTGCACTACGGGTTTCGAAATAGCCGCCAAGCTCGGATGTCAGCTGACGCATGCTGAGCGGCTTTTCGTAAAACCAGAGGTTGTGGAAGTCCTTCGACCAGATGCGGTGCTCGATTTCGGTACGCGAGGTCAGCAGCACAATAAGAAAGCTTCGATTGGGCATTTCCGCCTGAATTTTCTTGCATAACTGTTCCCCCGTCATCCTGGGCATCTGGATATCGGTGATCAACACATCGGGCGGGTTTTCCCGCAGGCGGTCGAAGGCATCTTCGCCGTTGCTGCAGGTGCTGATTTGGTAACCCTGGCGCTCCAGCTGCATGCGCATGATCCTGAGAATATGGGGTTCGTCGTCTACCAGTAGTATGGTTGGATTCATGTTGGTACCTTTTGTAACAGACCGACGGTTTTATCAAACTGGATGCGGAAGCAGGAGCCCTGGCCCAGTTCGCTCTGCACGCTGATACTGCCATGCAGCAAGCCGACGATTTCCCGGGTTAGCGACAGGCCGAGACCATGACCCGGGCGCTGGCTCACTTGCTCGCTGGCGGAGCGGAAATGACGTTCGAACACACGGGAGCAGTCGGCTTCGGAAATACCGATGCCGGAGTCTTCGACCGTGATGATGATGCTGCTGTCGGTCTCTTGCCCGCGGAGGCAGACGGTGCCGTCCTTGCGGTTGTACTTGATGGCGTTGGTCAGCAGGTTGGTGACGGCGATGCGAAGCAGATCCTTGTCCAGGTAGACGGGCGGCATCTCGTTGGGAACATCGAACTTGAAATGGATATCCTTGTTGCGAGTGCCGGTGGAAATAGAGTGCAGAACGTCTTTCAGCAAGTCATGCAGCCGGACGTGGTGACGTTCCGGTTTGATGGTACCGCTTTCCAGCTTGCTCAGATTGAGCAGGTTGTTGATCAGGCTCGAGAGCCGTTCTGTTTCGTCGTGGATGATATTGCAGGCTTCGATGCGGAAGTCGGCCGAGCGCCCGTCTTCGCCCAGTAACGCCTCGCTGTACATGGAGAGGACATTGAGCGGGGTTTTCAGTTCATGTGCGACCTGGGCGATGAACTCGCCACGATGGGCGACGGCCAGCTGCTGGTCGGTGATATCCTGACCGACGATCAGGGTGCCGAAGGTCTTGTCCGGACGGCTGGGCGAGAACAGGGGGTAACGATGGAAACGAATAGAACGTTCGGTGTTGCCCTCTATGGTCAGGGTGATTTCATTGGTTCTCTTGGTGCCGTACGCCGTACTGTTGCCTTGATTGCTGAATTGGATGAGCTCGGGATAGGGGCACCACTCGGCCATGGTTGCCCCTTCGTTGAGCGGTGTCTGGAGATCCAGGTAATAGCGCAGCTTGCTGTTTGAAAAACACAGGCGGCCGGTGTCGTCGAGCACAAAAACGGCATCGGGCAAGGTCTGCAGAATGGAGTTCAGGCGGGAGTTCTTGAATGTCACCAGCTTGCTGTTCAGCAACAGTTCGTGGTTGCTCACGGCCTGGTGTTGCTGCTGCTCGTTAACCCGTTCCATGACGCCATTGAAGCGCTGGATAAACTCGAGCAGTTCACCGTTGGCTTCGAGCTGGAGGGTGCCAATCCGGTTGCCGTTGAGCAGCTGGCTCATCTGGTCATTCAGTGTGGTCAGCTGACCCCGATCCAGTCGGGTCATGAAGTAGATGGCACAGCCCAGATTGAAGACGAGGAAGGCCAGGGTGGCGAGAAAGGGCAACTGGGCCGTCAGGCCGCTCCAGCCAGGAGCGAAGAAGCCCAGTCGGACAAAGGCCCGCAGTTGTCCGTCCTGCAGCAGGGGGGCATGGAATTCCAGTATTCCGGGGGAGCCATCGCCCGGCGCTATTTCTCGTTCGCCGAACCAGAATGCCGGCTCGCGGGGAATATGCAGAGCGGGGATCCGGAGACCGTCGGCGGTTTGTTCGGTGAGGGGGTTGCCATCCGGGCTGACCAGAGAGATATAGGCAAAATGTTTGTCCAGCAGCGCATTGTGCATGGTGTTCATCAGCGAATTATTGCCCATGTTCGAGACAAGCTGCTCGACCGGCATGGCGCTGATGATCTTGACCAGACTCTGTCCCTGGCTATGCAGCCATGATGCTTTCTGCTGGCTCAGATGGTGGTAGATGATGGCCGTGATACAGCCGATGATCAGCAGCGAGATGGCAATGACCGCCAGGCCTTTGCGATCGGCACGCCATTCGATAAAGCGTGAGGTCAAGACGGCTGACATTGTCCCGGCCTCTTGACGAAGAGTGAAGACTTCCGTTCATGACAGAACGGCGACCCGCATGCGGCACGGCGCAGCGGAGGCGTTATGTCCGGTTCCTTCCGGATGGTGTATGGCGAGACAATCCTTGTCTGCATCGAAAAACTCCTGCCTGAGTACCATGGGGCTGGCCCCGTCCGTGGGTGCGCTTGAGAAGTTCATTTCGGTTGTGTGCTGGCTATCAAGAGTAGTTCAAGAAACCATGAATGTACCCATCTGACAACAAATTAACCCATTACATATAGTCCTTGCTGCAGGCTTTGGCCACAGCCGGGGCGGACCCGGGCGCACGCAGCCGCACCTCGCTGACCAGCACAAAACTCAACAGCATCAGCAGATACCAGGCCACCAGCTTGGTCAGGGGCACCGGTTGCCAGCCGGCACTCTGATTGGGATAAATCCAGATGTGGGTATAGGTGGCGATATTTTCCGCCAGCCAGATGAACAGGGCGACCAGCAGCCAGCCCAGCAGCAGCGGCATGTGACGATGGGTTTTCAGTACCCGAAAATAAACCCGGGTGCGGCAAAACAGCCACAGGGTTGCCGCCAGCAGCAGCCAGCGCAGGTCGGCCACGTAGTGATGGCTGAAGAAATTGATATAAATGAGCAGCACCAGCGCCAGGGTGACCGTTTTGGGCGGATAGCAGGAAAACTGAAAATCGAACGCCCGCCATGTACGCGCAATGTAGCTGCCCACGGCGCTGTACATGAAGCCGGTAAACAGCGGCACATTGCCGATGCCGAACACCCAGGCTTCCGGGTAATGCCAGGAGCCGATGGCTGCGGAAGTCTTGAACAGTTCCATCAGAGTGGCCAGCAGGTGAAACAGGATGATCACCACAAACTCTCTGGGCGACTCCAGCCGGGTCAGTAGCAACAGCAGCTGAAAGGCGATGGCGGCCAGAGAGATGAAGTCGTAACGGTGCAGACCTTCCAGCGGATACCAGTAGCGGGTGACTATCATCACCGCCAGCAGAAAGCCGCCAAACAGGCAGGCATAGGCCTGTTTAAGGCCAAACCACCAGAATTCATGCAGCCATAGTGTCAGTTTTTGCCGGTGCACGGCTCGCCTCCCGAGTCGCCGATGACGTTTATTGAGGGTAGTCAGGCAAGTCCGTAGCGGCCAGAGAAAAGTCCTTACTCAACTCTGCCCCGGCTCCAGCTGCAAGGCCAGCTCTCTGGTCAGCCGAAGCAGGTCGTCGGCGTCGGTCAGCCCCTCGATAAAGCGAAGGGGTATACCGGAAAGCCCTGCCCGGGCACCGGCCAGGGCGCCGGTGAGCATGGCTCTGGCCTGGTTCTGACCGCCGCCATTGAGCGCATGCAGCACGGCAGACTCGACGTCTTCGCCAAAACGGGCCGCAAGATAATAGACGGCGGGCAGCTGGTGATAAAGCGCACAGGGCATGCCGTACACCAGCGACACCTTCCAGGCCGGCACTATGCGGATGCCGTCATCGGCCGCGGCCCGGGCCATGTATGATGGTGTGAGCAAAGCATCGGGTGAGGCAAAGCGACCGGCCCGGGAGGGCTCGGCGCCCTCCGCCGGCGGCTGCAGGCCCCGTTGGGTGACCGCATGAAAGGGCAGCTCGCCGCCTTCAACCAGCTGCATCAGTCGGCCCGAGATTTGGTCGTCCAGCGGCTGACCCTGCACCAGCTGGGCCAGTACAGCGGCAAAGGCCACCGTCATGGCGACCACGCTGTCGTCGCTCTGGGTCAGCACCGTATTGGAGGCCACGGTTTCCGCCAGTCGGGCGGGCTGGGTGGCGTAGCGCACGGCCAGCGCCAGGGTTCGTTCTATGGCTTCTGTGGTGTCGGCATGACCGCCGCATTCGTTCCAGGGCCGTTTCTGCTCCACTCTTTTATGCCAGGCGTCGCGTATCGACTGGCTGGTGTAGCCACCGGGACCGGCGTTGGGGGTACCGTCCAGCAGCGGCAACAGTTCCTGGTCGAGCCGGCGGCAGAAGTCGGTGTGATCGTAGCCGTTGCAGTCGACCAGTGAGGTCAGCAACAGCTTGAGAATAAAGGCGGGCTGAGAGCCGTCGCCGGCCTGCAGGCCCTGATGATAGCGGCCGGGCAGGGGAGTGGTGTAATCGCTTATCCAGTGGCCGTGATCCCGGCGCAGGGCGCCGAGGTCGTAATACCAGTGCGGGCCCACGCCCAGCGCCTCGCCGATAAAGGCGCCCATGATGGCACCGGCGGCTCTGTCTTGCAGGGGAGTCATGACGATTTCCTTGTGCCGAAACAGGTGCATTCACTATATGCCACAGTTGAAGGAAATGCCGGAGGCGGGGTCGTCGGAGAGGTTGTTGGTCTGGTGTTTGTTCCGGTTGCCACCAGCGTTACGGTTGGCACCCTGAATGCGGAGAGCGCATCGGGCAAAGGGCTTGCTCCGCCGACACGCCGTATGACATGACACTCGCTGTTTCAGCCTGCTGCGAATATTCACTGGATATTCAGTCAGGCTGAAACGGCTCGTCACGGCGAGCAAGCTCGCCCCCTGGAGGCTCAGCCGCGCCATCCGTGGCGCGGATGGTCGGCCGAGCTGATCCCTTTACCCTCCTGATCACGCCGGCATTGCCTATTGGTGAACATCGAGATGGTATCAAGAAAACGGGGGCCTGGTGCAAAGGTTTCGAGACAACGTTGCCGATGAATATTATCCATCTAAAACAGCGACTTACGCAATTCCTGAATCCCGTTACTTTGAACCAGCAGGCCAAGCGCTGCCAATTCATGCAACGGATCCGTGACATTCAGCCACTGCAACACTTCCTCCATCGCTGAACTGCAGCGCCAGTTTAACGGCATGCAGCTCAGCGAAGCGAAGCTGACTTTGTCGCCTACAAACCGTTTCATAACCAGTTGAGGAAAGACACCTTCCCCCTCTTTATGGAGCGATTAACGCCGATGCTCATGTCAGTGCTGATGAAAGAGTACCAAGGAAAGATTCCCAGCAAGTTTCAGCGATTTAAGCGCATATTGCTGCATGATGGCTCATCGTTTGCCATTCATGACAAGCTGAAAGACGAATTTCCCGGCCGCTTCAGTACGGTATCGCCCGCCGCCGTAGAGTGCCATGTCACCATGTCCTTGCTCGAGCAAGTGCCGGTGAATATGACCATTGCAGCCGACACCCTCTCGGAGCATGACTTCCGGCCGGCAGCCAGTGAGCTGAAAGATCAATTGCTCCTCGCCGATGCGGGTTATCTGGATCAGGACTATTACCACCAGATTGAGCAACAC
>JBFGZI010000028.1:0-13701 GCA_041586855.1 Oceanisphaera sp.
AACAGGGTGGCCGGGGGGCGAGCGTCGGCCTGGCAACCGCCGAGTAGAAAGAGAGTCAACAACAGGAAGAGACGCATGAAACCACCTTGGCGCGATCAGGGCACAGCAATTCAGTCATAAAGTTATTATGATAGGTTGCATTATTCCATAACTCTGTACCGGAGTACCGGACATGGCGCCTGCATTCTGGCTTTCATTGTATTTTGCCATTTTTTATTTTGGCTACGGCACCTTCCTGCCTTTCTGGTCTTTGTGGCTCAGTCATGTCGGCGCCGATGCCGGTTTTATCGGGATCCTGCTTGGGCTGGGCATGGCGGCGCGTTGTATCGGTAATCTCGGCATCATGAGTCGAGTTCGGGCTGCCAGCCATTTGCTGCCGGCGGTGCGCTGGCTGAGCCTGTTGAGCCTGCTGAGCTTCGCCTGTTTTTACGGCGGCCAGTCGAGCCTGGCATTGGTGGTGTTGATGGTGCTGGTGAGTCTGATTCATCCGACCTTGATGCCGGTGGGCGAGGCCATCGCCAGCCGCTTGGTCGTGCAAGTGCATCTGGATTATGGCAAGTCCCGGCTGTGGGGCGCGGTGGCCTTTATTGCCGCCAACCTGGTGGTGGGCAGCCTGAGCAACAATTTGGGGCCTCAGTGGGTCTTGCATGCCATGGTGTTGTCTCTGGGATTGCTGTTGTTGCTGAGCTGGCTGCCCATGAGCCCGGCTCCGGTCGACAGTCACCTGGGCGGGCAGGGAGACTCCATCCTTCAGGTGTGGCGTCGACCCGGTATGCGGCGTTTCCTGCTGATAGTGGCGCTGTTGCAGGGCAGCCATGCTTTTTTCTATGGTTTCAGTGCGCTGCAGTGGCAGCAGCAGGGGTACAGCACCACGACCATTGGTTATCTGTGGGGGCTGGGGGTGCTGGCCGAGATACTGGTGCTGGCCATGAACAAACGATGGTTTGAACGCTTCGGCGCCCGTCAGCTGTTGCTGGCCGGGGCTGCCTGTTCCCTGCTGCGCTGGGGCATGCTGGGTGCGACGACAGAGCTGGGCTGGTTGATGCTGGCCCAGTTGCTGCACGCGGGCAGTTTTTGCCTGAGTCATCTGGGCGCCATGCGTTATATCAGCCGGGATCTGGGCGGGGGGGCGGTGTTCGGTGCCCAGGCGCTGTATGCCGCTTTGGCGATGGGGCTGACGGTGGCCTTGCTGCTGGTGCTGTGCGGCCAGCTGTATCCCTCGTTCGGCGGTCAGGTTTACTGGCTGATGGCGGTGATAGTGCTGCCGGCGTTCTGGTTGCTGAGAACCCCTCTGTACCCCTCACCACAGGAGGCCTGATGCAGGGCTGGACCGTCATTAATATTGCGCTGGCTTATCTGGCGGTGCTCTTTATCTGTGCCTGGCTGGGCGACAAGGTACGGATGGGAGCAGGCGCCCGGCGTCTGCGCCCCCTGCTGTACAGTTTTTCACTGGCGGTGTATTGCTCCTCCTGGAGCTTCTTCGGCACAGTGGGGCAGGCCAGCACCGACACCTGGTCCTATTTCTCGATTTATCTTGGCCCCATCATCGTCTTCACCCTGGCCGGTCCCTTTGTGGCCCGGCTGATCGAGGTGGCCAAGCGCGAGCACATTACCTCCATTGCTGATTTTATTGCCGCCCGTTACGGCAAGTCCCAGCGGCTGGCGGTCTATGTCACCCTGATCGCCATCGTCGGAGTACTGCCCTATATCGCGCTGCAGCTCAAGGCCATCGTCATGGGATTGAATCTGATGGCACCGGAGGTGGTCGGTGGTGGCGGACGGGAAGCGGGTGAGGTGGCCTTTATGGTTACCCTGTTGTTTACTCTCTTTATTCTACTGTTCGGCACCCGCCATATCGATGCCACCGAGCACCAGCGTGGCGTCATGGTGGCGATTGCGGTGGAATCCCTGGTCAAGCTGGTGGCCTTTATCGTGGTGGGTGGCTTCGCACTCTGGCTTATCCTGGCTTACCCGAACCAGCAGCGAGTGATGATTACCGAAGATTTTATCGGCAATTTCACCCAGGTGACCGGCGCCAACCTGCTCGATATGGGGGTCTATACCCTGCTGTCGATGAGCGCCATTATCTGTCTGCCGCGTCAGTTCCATGTCACTGTGGTGGAGCACCATGATCCGGCGGACCTGCGCTGGGCCCGACGCATCTTCCCGGTCTATCTGCTGCTGATGGGGCTGTTCGTATTGCCGCTGGCGCTGGCCGGCCAGCAGTGGCTGGCCGCCGATACCTCGCCCGATACCTATGTCATCAGCCTGCCGCTGGCACTGGATCGGCCGGGGCTGGCGGTGCTGGCCTTCATCGGTGGGGCGTCGGCCGCCACCGGCATGATGATTATCTCCACCATAGCGCTGGCTATCATGGTCAGCAACGATCTGGTGCTGCCGATGATACTGCGTCGCCGCCAGCTGCAGGGCGCCGAATTCAACGATTTTGCCCAGCTGCTGCTCAAGGTACGCCGTACCGCCATTATCGTCATCATGGCCACCGCCTGGCTGGTATTTCTGTGGTTGGAAGATATCGACAGCCTGTCGCGTATCGGCTATTTGAGCTTCGCCGCCATCGCCCAGTTTATTCCGGCTCTGGTGCTGGGGCTGCTGTGGCGCGGCGGTAACCGGCGCGGAGCTTACTGGGGCCTGAGCCTGGGCATGCTGATGTGGCTGCTGAACCTGATGGCCGAAACCGGACTCTTTGCCGGCGATGCCGACACCAATTTCCTGCTTTGGCTATTAACTCCGCCTGACTGGGGTGCTGTGGGCGAGATGAGTCCGATCACCTGGGGCATTTTACTGAGCCTGCTGTTTAACCTCGCAGCCTATCTGCTGGGCTCCTGGCTGTCGGTGCCCTCGGTCAGCGAGCGCTTTCAGGCGGCGGCCTTTGTCGGTCGTCAGCACAAGGATGACGGTGATGTCTACCGCGCCAAGGTGTCGGTACAGGAGCTGGAACAACTGGCTTCCCGCTTTGTGGGCGAGGCAAGAGTCAGCCGGGCCTTTTCCCGCTATGCCGGCGAGCAGGGCACGCTGGAAGGAAGCATGCAGGCGCCGGCCAGCCTGATCCGTCATACCGAGCGGGTGCTGGCCGGGGTGTTCGGTGCCTCGTCGGCGCGCCTGGTGTTATCATCGGTGCTACAGGGCCGCTCCATGGAACTGGATGAACTGGCCGCCATCGTCGATGAAGCCGGCGATGTGTTTCGCTTTAACCGGGCCCTGTTGCAGGGCGCCATAGAGCACATAGGGCAAGGGATTTCGGTAGTGGATAAAGAGCTGAATCTGGTAGCCTGGAACCGGCGTTATATCGAACTGTTTGCCTATCCTCCGGGGCTTATTCAGGTGGGGCGGCCCATCGCCGATATCATCCGCCACAACGCTGAGCGAGGCCTGTGCGGCGCCGGCACAGTGGAGGAACATGTGGCCCGCCGGGTGAATCACATGAAAGTCGGCAGTGCTCATGTGTCTGCCCGTACCCGACCCGATGGCCGGGTGATCGAGATGCAGGGCAACCCCATGCCCGGTGGTGGTTTCGTGATGACCTTCAACGACATCACCACCTTCCGCCAGGCGGAGCAGCTGCTCAAAGATGCCAATGTGGTGTTGGAGACCCGGGTGGCCGAACGCACCAGGGAGCTGTCGACGGTCAACCGGCAGTTGCTGGCGGCGACCCATGAGGCCGAAAGGCTCAGCGCCTCCAAAAGCCGTTTTCTGGCGGCGGTGAGTCACGATCTGATGCAGCCGCTCAATGCGGCCAAGCTGTTTGCCTCATCCTGGCTGGAAACCTCGGGCGATGACGAAAGCCGCCGGCTGGCCGGTCACATAGACCGTTCTCTGGCGGCGGCAGAAGATCTTATCGGCGATCTGCTCGACATGTCGCGGCTGGAGTCGGGCAAATTGACGGCCAGACCCGGTGACTTCGCGCTCAACAAGCTGTTCGATACCCTCAAGGCCGAGTTCGGGGTGCTGGCCGAGCAGGACGGTGGCCGTTTCGATGTGGTGGCCAGCCGGCTCGTCGTGCACAGCGACGCTCGACTGTTGCGCCGTATCCTGCAGAATTTTCTCACCAATGCCCTGCGCTATAACCCGGGCGGGCGCATCTTACTGGGCTTGCGTCGCTGTCGTGATGCAGATCGGGGTGACGAAGTGCGTATCGAGGTGTGGGACAACGGTCCTGGCATAGCCCCCGATAAACAGGAAGTGATTTTTGATGAATTCATGCGTCTGGAACACGGCCAGCGTCATCATCAGCAGGGGCTGGGTCTGGGGCTGGCCATCGCCCAGGGATTGGCGGTGATGCTGGGCCACCGGTTGGCGGTACGCTCAACGGAGGGCCGGGGCTCGGTGTTCAGTGTGACGGTGCCCCGGGCGCTACCGGGGGCCGAACAGGAAGATCCGTTGCTACCAAAGTTACCGGCTACCAGCAACAGTCAGCTGGCGGGGCTACGAGTGCTTTGCATCGACAACGACACCGATATTCTCACCGCCATGTCGGGCCTGCTGACGCGTTGGGGATGCGAGGTGAAGCTGGCCCTGAACGGCGTTGAGGCGCACCGGCATTACCGTAATGGCTTCGAGCCGCAGATCATACTGTCGGATTACCATCTGGATGAAGGGGAAACCGGGGTGGCGCTGGTGGAGGCGCTGCGTCGAGAGTTCGCACCTGTGCCTACCGTGGTGATCAGTGCCGACCGGCAGCCGGAGTTGCAGGCCCGGTGTCGGCAACTGGGCCTGAGCTATCTCAGCAAACCGGTGAAACCGCTGAAACTGCGGGCACTGCTGCAGAACCAGGTGAAAAGCTGGGATTAGGGATTAGGGTTCCCCATTCCCCAGTCCCGGCTGTTATTAAAATTCGCCGCCTTCCAGCTGGGACAGGGCGATGACCGCCTGGGTGCGGTTCTTTACATTCAGCTTGCGGAAGATGGCGGTGACGTGAGCCTTGACGGTGGCTTCGGAGACATTCAGCTCATAGGCGATCTGCTTGTTGAGCTTGCCTTCGGACAGCATGATCAACACCTTGAATTGCTGTGGCGTCAGGCTGGCCAGGCGCTCGGCAATATTGTCCTCGGGGGCTTGGTCGAGGCTGATCCCCTCGGGAAACCAGGGGTCGCCCTCGAGAATGGTGTTGAGGGCGCTGACCAGGATGCGCATGGGGGAGGATTTGGGGATAAAACCCAGGGCACCGAAGCGCATGGCCTGCTGCACCACCGCCGGCTCTTCGCTGGCCGAGACCACTACCACCGGCAGGTCCGGGTATTGGTTGCGCAGCAGCGCCAGGCCGGAAAAACCGCTGGCGCCGGGCATCTTGAGATCCAGTAGCAGCAGATCGACCTCATCGTCCTCACTCAGCAGCCGCATCAGGTTGTCGATGCTGTCGACTTCCTGCAGTCGGGCTCCGGTGATGGCCAGTTCAACCGCCTGGTGCAGGGCATTGCGAAACAAGGGGTGATCATCGGCAATAATAATGCGGTAGCCCGTTTCCATGTCGTATCTGAATCCTGTGTCTGTGAGTTGGCAATGGAAACTGATCCCATCGTTTTTGCCCTGTTATGATAGGGCTTCGACTTCGGACTGAGAACTGCGCATGGTGATTTTCGTGATTCAGGTGTTTTCTTTACCGGGGTTGATTGGTATATGGTTGGCGCAGACGTTGCCGGATGTTCAGGCAGAACATTGAATGAGGAAAGCCAAATGTTTAAAAAAGTCCTGTTGATTCTCTGTGGCCTGATGGCTACCGGGGCTGCTGTGGCCAAGGATATTGACCACCTGAAGGCCGAATTTTCCGTATTGTTGAATGGCGATCCGACTCGAGGGGTGAATACCCTGACCATAGATCGTAATAAAGACCGCTATCATGTGCATTTTTCTCTGGCTCACTGGCTGCTGGATGTTGAGCAGAAAGCCAGCTTTAAATGGAATGACTGTACCGCCCGGCCGGAGACGTTCAGCTACAAGGCCAAGTACCTGGGGCAACGGCCTGAAGAGCGACTGGTGTTCGATCCCCAGACCAATATGGTGCTCTATCAGGGCAAAGAGGGCGACAAGCTGCTGTCGACCGAAGGCGGTGCCTTCGACTCGGTCAGCTTCTTCTTCGAGGCCCGTTGTGATCTGATGGCCGGCAAGACCACCCTGACCTACCCGGTCGTGCGGGACGGCGAAATCAAGCTGACTACCTTCAAGGTGGTGGGCAAGGAAGTGGTTAAAACCGGTATCGGAGCCTTCGACAGTCTGATCGTGGAGCGGGACAGGGGCAACAGCAAGCGCAGAACCCGCTTCTGGGTGGCGCCGGAACTGGATTACCAGCTGGTGCAGATCAGTCACGAAGAAAGCCGGCAACTGGCGGTCACGGTCACGCTGGACAAGCTCAGCTATACGCTGGTGGACAAGCCGGCAACGCTTGCCGGGCATTAGGCCAGGCAGCAGACTCAGCCCACGGCCACGGATCTAGGTGGCGGTAAGGTGGCGCTGCAGATCCGGCAGCGTCCCTGTTCTTTGGCCTGATACAAGGCCTGGTCGGCGCGGATCAGCAACAGGCTGATGTTGTCTTCGGCGGTGGCCTCGGTCAGGCCGCCGCTGAAGGTGAAGCTGACGGTCCTGTCGGCAAGATAAAGCGGTGTTTCCGCAACTTGATCCAGCAGTCGCCGAGCCAGTTGCATGGCCTGTTCAAACGCCGTTTCCGGCAATATCAGTAAAAACTCCTCGCCGCCGATGCGAGCCAGCACATCGGTGTCGCGTATGGCTTTTCGACCGGTGACGGCAAAGTGACGCAACACCTTGTCGCCGATGTCGTGACCATGCTGGTCGTTGATGCGCTTGAAGTAATCGATATCGAGCATCACGATGCAGAAGGGATGATGATAACGCTGCAGGTTGGCCAGCTCATATTTCAACCGGTTTTCGGCGGCGCGCCGGTTCGGGCATTGGGTCAGTACATCGGTGGTGGCCAGTTGTTTAAGCTGACGGTTCAGGCGCAGCAGTTCATCATTGGCCCGGCTCATGACCAGGTGATGTCGACGGTTGCGCTTCAGGGTCAGTATGGTGAGAACCCCGCCCCACAGTGAGCCGGTGCTTGCCAGGGTTATGATGGCCGCCAGGCTGTCTTTTTCCCGGGCCAGGCGATAAATGGGCTCGGCGTCGGCGAGGGCGTGTACCTGATAGTCTGCATTATCGCTGGCGTGGCTGACCAGTAGTACAGGTTGATGCCGGGGGCCGAGCAGCAGCACTTCGGGAAGTAGAGGGCTGATGCTGACCGGCAGAGGTGGATGTAGCTCTGCTGCGCCCGTCGTTTGTTGAGTGGAAGGTCCGCCAAGTAAATACCCCAGCCAGTCCGGGTTGTCCGCCAGTGAAATGATGCGCTTCTCATCGGTCACCAGCAGTTCGATGCGATATGCCTGATGGCTGATGTCATTGAAGGTGGCGCTGATCAACAGGGTCACGGAGCCATTCTTGGTCACCGGGGTAGTGTGATAGATTCTGGCCCGCTGTTGTTGGGGATCGAAGATAATACGAGACAAGGGATGCTTGCCATCGGTATAAAGGTCAAATTCCGGTAAGGGTTGGCTGTCAGCGCTTTGTACCAGTACCTTGCCCTGACGGTTGAGCAGCCAGATCCCATTCAGCTCGAAGGCGGTTCTGAATTGATCCAGATCGGCCAGAAAATCCGTACGTTGACGTGTATTTTTTAAAAAAAGCTGCAAGCTGGATAAGGATGACAGGGTATGGGCAATACTCTTGACGTGCTGGCTGCTTTGCTGCAATCCATCGATTGCGGAGGTGGCGACTTGAGTACTTTGCAGCCCCAGTTCCTGTAATTGATTATGAATACGCAGATCTATCCAGTGCCGGCTGATAAACCAGCTCGACAGCGCCAGCGTCATCAGCAGCAATGAGGTGGCGACAAACGAGTAATGATCCTGTGGTAGCCAACGAGATATTCTGGGCAGCTTCATCCATGTTCCTGCATTGTCTCTGGGCCTGATTGTTTTTTCTGAGCGCATTTGTATTCTAGTCTAGAAATGCCGGGAGACGACAGCTTTTGTCAGCATGGTCGAGTGATCTTCATTTAGAGCTTCTTCTGTCAGGGTAATTCGGGATGCTGGTATATAGAAGCCCAAAGGATTCGGTGGCATGTCCTGTACTTCCGGAATCTAGCTGCCGTCTTCGGAGTATGGTCATCAGTGCTGCTTCAGGGAGCCATGTGGTAACATCAGCTATATTCTCTGCTGTGATGCACATCAAACCAGTAAGGAGCAGGCCTTGATCTTACCGAGCATACTGGTGCTGCTGGTCGCTGCTTGGAAGTTTGACTGGCGAGCCTGGCTGGCGGACAAGAGCCGTCAGCATCTGAGTTTTGGCGCCGCCATCGCCTTGGTGCCGCTGTGGATGATGCAGGCCGGAGTCAAGGAGGGGCTGGAGGTGCATTTTCTCGGCCTGACCACATTGGCGCTGATGCTGGGGTGGCGGATGGGGTTGCTGATGGGCACCCTGAGCCTGCTGCTGATCACCCAATTCGGTTTCGAGCCCTGGCCGGATGTCGGCGCCAACCTGCTGCTGGGCGTCATAGTACCGCTGTCGTTCAGCTATTTCGTGTTTCTGCTGACCTACAGCTATCTGACCCGGCATCTGTTTGTCTATATCTTCGTCGCCGGCTTCTTCAATGCGGCCCTGACCATAGCGGTCAAGACGCTGCTTTTTGCCGGCTATATGCTGTGGTCCGGGCAATACAGCTGGCAAGTGGTGCTGGATAACTACGTCGGCATACTTCCTTTGCTGCTGTTTCCCGAAGCCCTGCTCAACGGCATGGCCATCACCCTGCTGGTGGTGTTCAAACCCCGGTGGATGCACACTTTTTTCGACCGTGACTATCTGATTAACAAGTAGGGGCTCTTCTGATGATTGTGACCCTCTGGTAGTCTGCTCCCATAACCTAGCCTGAAGTGAGAAGCTGATGAACCCTCGAATATTGAAACCCCTGGTCCCCATACTGGCGCTGGGTCTGTTTGCTGTCACCCCGGTACAGGCAGACATGAGCCGGGAGGAATTCCAGAAACTGGTGCGCGAAACCCTGCTGGAGCAGCCGGAGATACTGCGTGAGGCGATAATCAAGCTGGAAGAAAAAGATCAGCTGGCCCAGCAACAGCAGTTTGCCGATCAGCTGAAGCAGCAATCGGCCCAGCTGTTTGCCAACCACACCGACGGCATCATGGGTAATCCCAAGGGCAAGATAGAAATGGTGTATTTCACCGATTACAACTGCCCCTATTGCCGTCGCCTGAACAAGAGCCTGCTCGAAGTGATCGAGAGCGAACCCGAGCTGAAGGTGATCGTCAAGGATATCGGTATTCTGGGTCCGGATTCGGTGCAGGCGGCACGCCTGGCACTGGCCGCAGCCCAGGAGGCGCCACGCCAGTATGACGAGTTGCATCAGGCGCTGATGAGCCAGCAGCGAGTGCAGACTGCCGCCCTTGCCACCATTGCCGACAAGGCCGGGCTGGATGCCAGGGCACTGCAGAAGACCGCCGACAGCAAGGCCATTTCCGACAAGCTGAGCCAGAACCTGAGTCTGTTCCGCAGCCTGGGTCTGAACGGCACGCCGGCACTGGTGTTCCCCGACGGTACCCTGATCCCGGGTGCCATCGACGCCGCCGCCCTGAAGGATGTACTGAAAGACAAGCAGTCCTGATTAAACACAGGGATTAGGGACTGGGGAATAGGGAATAGGGAATAGGGATTGGGGAATAGGGACTGGAACCGTCCCTGCTCCCTGTCGTCAGATATCAAAAGACCCGGGCCAAGGCCCGGGTCTTTTGTATTCTGCTGGCGCGGTGCAAGCAGCCATGGACTCCGGCCTTCGCCGGAGTGACGATTTTTTTCGCCGGAGTGATGGTTTTGCAGGTTCCGGTTTACCCGGGTCTACAATGTCCCGAATCCCGAATCCCGAATCCCGAATCCCGAATCCCGAATCCCGAATCCCTAATCCCTAATCCCTAATCCCTAATCCCTAATCCCTAATCCCTAATCCTGAATCCCGAATCCCGAATCCCGAATCCCGTTACTTCCAGCTGGCGGCGCGCTTGGCGTTTTGCAGTTTTTCGTAGGTGGCCAGCAGTGCCTGATGGGCGGCAAAGTCCTTGAGGCTTTCGTCGGCCAGCGTCAGACCGTGGAAACGGGCGCTACCGTCAATTTGCCGCCACACCTGCTCAACGGTGTCGGCACCGAACATGCTCTCGAAAGCCGAACGATACTGGGCCGGCTCCCGCTCGTCCGACAGGTGTAACTCCAGCGCGGCTTTCAGGCAGCGATAGTAACGGTGGCGCTCGTCGGTGAACACGGAGGCGTTGAAGCTCAGGGTCCAGTCGGCATACTCCAGGGCGGCTTCCCGCTCGCCAGCGGCCAGCGCCAGCATGCACTTGAGCTCGCCCACCCGCAGGGTATGCCAGGCGGTGCCCTTGTTCGGTGCTATACCGATCAGTTCGCGCACCCGGGTGAAGTCGTCCAGCCCTTCTTCTTCCAGCAGTTCGTACAGACCCATCAGCTGTTCGGCGTCCGCATCGCTGGCCGGCAGGCTGAGCAGGGTGGCACGCAGATGGGCTCCCATGCTGTTGTTGGCCAGCTGCAGATCCTCGACCGGGTAGATATCCGACATGCCGGGCACCAGAATACGACAGGCATAAACGCCCAGGTGTTCGTAATCGGCGATGTACACCGGCTGCTCCAGCTGGTTGAAAATCGCCATCAGGTGATTGAATTCCTGCTCCGAGCTGCCGCTGAAGTCCCAGTCGGCAAATTCATAGTCGGCCTGGTCCTTGAACATGTCCCAGCTGATCAGGCCGGAAGAGTCGATGAAGTGGGTTTCCAGATTGTGGTGATCGGCGACTTCGTCGTCTTCGAAGGACGGCGGCACGAACACGTCCAGATCCTTCAGGCTGCGGCCCTGCAGCAGCTCGGTAACGGTACGCTCCAGTGCCACTTCGAAGCGAGGGTGAGCGCCGAAGGAGGCGAAGCAGGTGCTGTTGCTCGGGTTGAACAGCACCACGCAGATCACCGGATATTCGCCGCCCAGAGAGGCGTCGAAGGCGTGAATGGGGAAACCTTCCGCTTCCAGCGCCGCTATCGGCTCCTGGATATGCGGATAGCGGGCCATCACCTCGGCGGGAATGGTCGGCAGGCTGATGCGCTCACTGATGATGCGGTTCTTGATATGGCGCTCGAACACCTCGGACAGACCCTGGGTGCGTGCTTCGGTGCGGGTGTTGCCGGCGCTCATGCCGTTGGACACATAGAGGTTGCCCACTATGTTCATCGGAATGTAAACGGTCTGGTTGTCACCCTGGCGCTCGAAGGGCAGGGCGCAGATGCCGCGTTCTTCGTTGCCGGACTGCAGATCGATCAGCATGTCGGCGGTCAGCTCGCCGTCCGGATCATAGAAGCCGCGGGTGTAGTCGTCGAGCACACCGGCGGGCAGGCCGTTGTCGGCGGGCAGCACAAACCACTTTTCGTTGGGGTAGTGCACGAAATCGCCGTTGGCGATGTCCCGCCCCAGATAGAAGTCGGCGAAGAAGTAGTTGGTGGCCAGACGCTCGAAGTATTCACCCAGTGCCGAGGCCAGGGCGGCTTTTTTGCTGGCACCCTTGCCGTTGGTGAAGCACAGGGGGCAGTCTTTGTCGCGAATATGCACCGACCACACATTGGGTACCGGGTTGAGCCAGGAGGCCTCCTCGATATCAAAGCCCAGGGTACTCAGCTGCTGCTGGAAGTAGCTGATGGAATCCTCTAGCGCGGCGTCTTTGCTGGGGATAAAGGTTTTCATGGGAAGTCCTTGGGTGTGATCGGCAAAAAGGGGGCAGATCCTAACCCGAGCACAGAAATTGAACAAGCGGGAACATCGACAGCGGCCGGATTAGAAGGTGTCGGACAAAGGGCCCGCTCCGCCGACACGCTATGAATACATCCCTGTACGCTCTCTGTTTCATCCCTGAAACAGAAGTTCGGCTGAGCAGATCCCTTTGTCCTCTCTGATGCGTCTGAGTCGCCTGTTGGTGTCACTATCAGCCAACTCGGGAGCGAGAAGAGGTAACAGGGAACGGCTTCCGCGACCGTGAAATGCCAGGGATGGCATTTCCGAGCCCCCATGGATGGGTTCATGGCGTGTCGAGGAGGACGGCCCTGTTACCTCTGGGACTGCTATACAATAATGAACCGGTGTTTAATCACGTCCTTGATACTGGCCCCTGCACAAAAAAGCCCGCCGGGTGGCGGGCTTTTGCATATCAAAACCGGTATGACGCTTACGGCAGCAGGTGCAGCATGCGGCGCAGGGGCTCGGCGGCACCCCACAGCAGCTGGTCGCCAACCGAGAAGGCAGACAGGTATTGCGGGCCCATGTTCAGCTTGCGAAGACGACCGACCGGAATGGTCAGGGTGCCGGTCACCGCGGCGGGAGTCAGTTCTTCCATCGACAGCTGGCGGTCGTTGGGAATCACCTTGACCCAGTCGTTGTGGCTGGCCAGCAGCTTCTCGACCTCGGGGATGGAGATGTCTTGCTTCAGCTTGATGGTAAAGGACTGGCTGTGGCAGCGCAGGGCGCCAACACGCACGCAGAGGCCGTCGACCGGAATGACCTGCTCTTGGCCCAGGATCTTGTTGGTCTCGGCCTGGCCTTTCCATTCTTCGCGGCTCTGGCCGTTTTCCAGCTGGGAGTCGATCCAGGGGATCAGGCTGCCGGCCAGGGGCACGCCGAAGTTGTCGACCGGGAGATCGCCGCTGCGGGTTTTTTCGGTGACCTTGCGTTCCAGTTCGAGAATGGCGGAAGCCGGATCGGCCAGCTCGTCGGCCACTTCGTCACGCAGCATGCCCATCTGGGTGATCAGTTCGCGCATGTGACGGGCGCCGCCGCCCGAGGCCGCCTGATAGGTGGACACCGCCACCCATTCGACCAGATCCTTTTCGAACAGGCCGCCCAGCGCCATCAGCATCAGGCTGACGGTACAGTTGCCACCGACGAAGGTCTTGGCGCCATTGTCCAGCGCCTGCTGGATCTGCTTGCCGTTGACCGGGTCCAGCACGATCAGTGCCTCGTCGTCCATGCGCAGGGCGGAAGCGGCGTCAATCCAGTAGCCGTTCCAGCCGGCGGCGCGCAGTTTGGGGTAGACTTCCTTGGTGTAGTCGCCGCCCTGACAGGTCAGCACTACATCCAGCGCCTTGAGGGCATCGATGTCATAGGCATTCTGCAGGGTACCGGCATCGGTGCCGAAGTCGGGAGCAGGCTGACCCGCCTGGGAGGTGGTGAAAAAGACCGGTTTAATGCGGGAAAAGTCACCTTCTTCCACCATGCGGCTCATCAATACCGAGCCTACCATACCGCGCCAACCGACCAGACCTACCGTTTTCATCATCAAATGTCCTTCCCTTGGAAGTAAATAAATAAAATACCCTAGGGTCTGTTGACCTTTCGAGGTTAAATTTTGTTCGAGTTAAACGCGTTTTTATCGCGGCGAGAGGGATGTAGCCTAGTCATTCTAAGCAATGCCCTCTCAACAAAGAGAAAAACGCGTTTAGCCGAACCCGCAGGGCAGCGCTTGTGGGGTCTTGCTACTGCGTTATCGCTTATTTATGTAGAGTGACTACATGGCATAAGCGCTGCCTTGTATCAAGGCCCCACAAACTGCTGCAAAAATCATCGCGAAAGGTCAACAGACCCTA
>JBFGZI010000029.1:0-13683 GCA_041586855.1 Oceanisphaera sp.
GGGTGCGCCAGCCAGCGTCCATAATCATCACGCCTTTCAACACCAAAAACCAGTTTCAAGCGACTCCCTTTCGGGATTTTATTCAGCAGCCAGCGTCGTGCCGCTTCGGCACCGGATTCCGCCGGTAGTTTACTGTGTTTATTGAATTCTGGCGTATCGATACCGATAAAGCGGATTACTCTACCATCCTGCAATATGACAGTGTCACCATCTACAATATGCCGAACCGTTACGGTTTCATCTGCCGGTGGTTTAGGGCACTTTGCCGCCACCATCAGCGGCCATAAACCCATGATCAGCAACCATTGCCATCGCTTCATTTCGTTAACCTGGCGGAAAAACTGCCATAACCATGGGAAACATCGGCGTCATGCGCAAGGTCCGGACAATAAAGCAGGCAATAAAAAAGGCGCCCCGAGGCGCCCTTTCTTGCGATGAATATCGCTTATTTCTTGCTGGCAAGCGCGCCGAAGCGCTTGTTGAAGCGGTCAACGCGGCCGCCGCTATCAACCATTTTCTGCTTACCAGTGTAGAAAGGGTGGCAAGCGGAGCAAACGTCCAGGTTCAGGCTCTTGTTCATGGTAGAGCCGACGGTGATCTCGTTACCGCAAGAACATTTAGCAGTAATTTCGTTGTATTCCGGGTGAATACCTTGTTTCATGGACAACCTCTATCTGTAGGCCGTGTCGCTATCTGATCCAGAGCCAGACACCACACGAGTGATACACGTTTTGTGAAGGGTGCGAATAATATAGGATCGCCTTTTTGCAGGCAAGGTCAAACGAGGGAAAAATCACCAATGTCAATACCGGCACAGTCTGGTTTGCTGCGGGTTACGCTACCCGTTCCACTACGGCGGGAGTTTGATTATCTCTGCCCCCTGCCTCTGCCCGCCCCCGGCTGCCGGGTATCGGTGCCCTTCGGTAACAGAACCATGACGGCGCTGGTGCTGTCTCATCCCGCCGAGTCGGACATGGATGCAACCAAACTCAAGTCCGTCGGCACCATATTGGATCCTGAGCCGATCCTGGCCGAGGCCGAACTCAGGCTGCTGGCCTGGGCCACACAATATTATCTGCACGCCCCCGGCGAGGTGTATTTTCAGGCCTTGCCCACCCTGCTACG
This sequence comes from Oceanisphaera sp., assembly GCA_041586855.1. Taxonomy (GTDB): domain Bacteria; phylum Pseudomonadota; class Gammaproteobacteria; order Enterobacterales; family Aeromonadaceae; genus Oceanimonas. The sequence continues at coordinate 1,126 of JBFGZI010000029.1, forward strand.
CAAGGGCGAAGCCGCCGCCTACCGCAGCACCGCCTACTGGTATCTGGTCGACGCCGAGGCCTGCGTCTCCGCCCAGGCCATCAAGCAACAACAGGCGCTGACCTTGTTGCGCCAGGGGCCCTTGACCGCCGGTGAGCTGGAGATCCGAGGCATCAGCGGCGCCATTCTGCAGGCGCTGGCCAAAAAACAGCTGATCGAAAAAAGAGAACGGCTGCCGGAGCCCGTCGACTGGCGTGCCACGGCCACCGAGGTGGCCGACGATGACAAGCCCCGCCTGACCACAGAGCAGGCGCTGGCGGTCAGCCTGATCCAGAGCGCCCGGGGCTTCAGCCCCTTTCTGCTGGAAGGCATCACCGGCTCCGGTAAGACCGAGGTCTATCTGCAAATCATGGAGCCGGTGCTGCAGGCGGGTAAACAGGTGCTGGTGCTGGTGCCGGAAATCGGCCTGACCCCCCAGACCATATCGCGCTTTCAGCAGCGTTTTAAGGTGCCCATCAGCACCCTGCATTCGGGCATGAACGAACGGGAACGGCTGGATGCCTGGTTGTCGTGCCGGGACGGCAGCACCGCCATCGTCATCGGCACCCGCTCCGCCCTGCTGACGCCTTTCGCCCGGCTGGGGCTGGTGATTATCGACGAAGAACACGATACCTCGTTCAAGCAGCAGGACGGCTTTCGTTACCATGCCCGGGATCTGGCCTTGCTGCGCGCCCGCCAGCTCGACATTCCCATCGTGCTGGGGTCGGCCACCCCCAGCTTCGAAAGCCTGCATAATGCGGCCGGCGGAAAATATCAGTTGTTGACCCTGAGCCAGCGGCCCGGCACTGCCACCGTGGCCGAGCATCTGCTGCTGGACAGCAAGCATGTACAGATGCAGGCCGGGCTCTCGCCCCAGCTGCTCCAGCTGCTCGAACAGGATCTGGCGAAGGGCAATCAGGTGATGCTGTTCCTGAACCGACGCGGCTATGCGCCGGCGCTCCTGTGTCACGACTGCGGCTGGCTGGCCGATTGCGAACGCTGTGACGCTCACTATACCTGGCACCGGCATTCATCCCGCCTGCACTGCCACCATTGCGATCATCAGCGGCCACTGCCGCCGGTGTGCCCGAGCTGCGGCAGCCGGCAACTGGTGGGTACCGGTCTGGGCACCGAGCAAGTGGAGCAGGCCCTGAGCGGACTCTTTCCCCAATACGGCATTATTCGCATCGACAGGGATAACACCCGGCGCAAGGGCAGCTTTCAGCAACATCTGGAAGGCATTCGCAACGGCAAGTATCAGATTCTGATCGGCACCCAGATGCTGGCCAAGGGCCATCATTTCCCCGATGTCACCCTGGTGGCGATGCTGGATGCGGACGGCGCCCTCTTCGCCAGCGACTTTCGGGCCACGGAGCGCTTCGCCCAGCTTTATATCCAGGTGGCGGGCCGGGCCGGGCGAGCCAGCAAGCCGGGCCGAGTGGTGCTGCAGACCCACCAGCCGGAACACGCCCTGCTGCAGGATCTGGCCAATCAGGGCTATCGTCACTTTGCCCACAGCGCCCTGCAGGAACGACAGGCTGCCGCCCTGCCCCCGTTCAGCTTTCAGGCGCTGTTCCGGGCCCAGGCCAACCAGGCCGATCAGGTACAGACATTTTTGCAGCAACTGGTACAACAGCTACTGCCCGGCCTGCCATCCTCGGTGCTCTGTCTGGGGCCCCTCAGCGCCCAGATGGAACGCAAGGCCGGCCAGTATCGCTACCAGCTGTTGCTGCAGGCCGGCAACCGACGCGAGCTGGCGGCGGCCTGTCGCCTGGCGCTGGCGTTAATCGATACCCTGGCCTCCGCCCGCAAGGTACGCTGGTCGCTGGATATCGATCCGGTGGAGCTCTGGTAATACCAATCTTAGTAAATTTGTGATCATATTTTTCAATCGGAAATCAGAGGCAACACAGCCGCCTCCCTCGACACGCCACTCGTAAATGACACTCACCGTTGCAGCCTACTGCGAACATTCACTGGATGTTCGGTCAGGCTGCAACCGTTCGTCACGGCGAGGCAAGCTCACCCCATGGGGGCTCGGAAATGCCGTCCATGGCATTTCACGGTCGTGGGAGCCGTTCTCTGTTGCCTCCTCTTAAGAACCGAGTTGCCTGCAGACCCCACCACAGGCGACTCCGCAGCCTAGGGACGGATGAAGGAGTCTATTCCACCGACCATCATATGACAGGGATGTCATATGCTGAGCGCTACAGGGATGTACTTGCAGCGTGTCGGTGGAATAGGTTCTTCGTTCGGCCTTTTCAGAGTAGATGAATAGAACAGTTACTTTCTCAGATTGGTATAACTTCAGTGCTGCTGGTCTGGCTGCGACGGCGAGGTCAGCATCGACACCAAGAAGCCGAGAGCACGATGACAGCTGTCCGCCGCCATCAACTGCAGGGCCTGCCGCCCTTTCAGTGGCAGCACTTCCAGCCAGCGCTGGGTTACCCAGGCCGCGTCCCGCCATTGGGGTGTCGGATACAGATCGGCCAGTTCCGGATATTCGGCAAAGACTTCCTGCAGTTTATCGGACAGCACCTGCTCGGTCGGCGACAGGGTGCAGGACTGCCAGTTGTCGAGCGATTCCACTTCGGCCCGCAGCAGGCCATCCGCCTCCCGTTCCAGCTGAAGAATGCGAAAACGATCCACGGCTTCCACCGTTATCCCCAGCAAGCCGCCTTCCAGGGTATAGAAGTCGATGATGTTCACCCGGGTACCCAGCGTGAAGAGATCGCTGTGACTGGCCTCGTCCAGTTCGTCCAGCATGCCGATACCAAAGCCGGTTCCGCTGCGGCTCGCCTCGCTCACCATTCTGATATAGCGAGGTTCGAAGATGCGCAGCGGCACCTTGCCGCCGGGCATCAGATGAAGGGTCAGAGGTAATAGCGCCAGTTTCATAGCTAGACTCCTGCCTTTAAGATTAAGTAGCCATAAAGACCCTTTTTTATCCTTTCCACTTTCAATCCGCACCTTCGCCTTGCCTTGACGGTAGTTTTCTGCACCCGTTATGAGTAGAATTTCTTCCCCCGGGTTATCTCCAACCTTGTCTTAAATTTGGTGAACTGATAATGAAAGAACATATTCAAGCGCTGCTTGAGCAGACGGTCTCTATCCTGCAACAGCAAGGCAAGCTGCCTGCCGAACTGGCACCCCGCATCCAGGTAGACCGAACCAAAGACAAGGCCCACGGAGATCTGGCCACGAACCTGGCATTGCTGCTGGCCAAGCCCGCCGGACAAAACCCCCGCGCCCTGGCCCAGCTGCTGGTCGATAACCTGCCCGCTTCCGAGCTGGTGGCCAAAACCGAGCTGGCCGGCCCCGGCTTCATCAACTTTTTTCTCGACAGCGGCTGGCTGGCCGGCCAGATAGACGCCATGGTCGCCGACGAGCGCGCCAATGTGCCGGTGGCCGAGCAGCCGCAGACAGTAGTGGTGGACTATTCCGCCCCCAACGTGGCCAAGGAAATGCATGTGGGTCACCTGCGCTCCACCATCATCGGTGATGCCGTGGTGCGCACCCTGGAGTTTCTCGGCCACAAGGTGATCCGGGCCAACCACATCGGCGACTGGGGCACCCAGTTCGGCATGCTGATCGCCCATCTGGAGCAACTGGAGAAAGAAAACCCGGACGTGCTGTCTTCCGGCCTGTCGGATCTGGAGCAGTTCTATCGCGAGTCCAAACAGCAATACGACGCGGATCCGGACTTTGCCGAGCGTGCCCGGGGTTACGTGGTGAAGTTGCAGGGCGGCGATGCCTATTGTCTGGCCATGTGGCAGAAGCTGGTCGACATTACCCTGCTGCATAACCAGCAGGTATACGACCGGCTCAACGTGTCCCTGACCCCGGCCAACGTCATGGGCGAGAGCATGTACAACTCCATGCTGGCAACCATAGTCGCCGATCTGCAGCAGCAGGGGCTGGCGGTGGAAGACGAAGGTGCCATCGTCGTCTATCTGGACGAGTACAAGAACAAGGACGGTGATCCCATGGGCGTCATCATCCGCAAGAAGGACGGCGGCTACCTCTACACCACCACCGACATCGCCTGTGCCAAATACCGTTACGAGCAGCTGGGCGCCGACCGGGTGCTGTACTTCATCGACTCTCGCCAGCACCAGCATCTGATGCAGGCCTGGAGCATAGTGCGCAAGGCCGGTTATATTCCCGAGTCGGTCAGCCTGGAGCACCATGCTTTCGGCATGATGCTGGGCAAGGACGGCCGCCCGTTCAAGACTCGCTCCGGCGGCACCATCAAGCTGGTGGACTTGCTCGAAGAGGCGGAAGAGCGCGCCGCCGCCCTGCTGGCGAAGAAAGATACCGGCCTCAGCGAAGAAGAAAAACGTCAGGTAGTCAGCCGGGTCGCCATGGGTGCGGTGAAATACGCGGATCTGTCCAAGAGCCGCACCACCGATTACATCTTCGACTGGGACAACATGCTGTCGTTCGAGGGCAACACCGCCCCCTACCTCCAGTATGCCTATACCCGGGTGCAGTCCATCTTCCGCAAGGCCGGCGTTACCGCCGACGCCCTGCAGGGACAAATCAGCATACAGGCGCCGGCCGAAGAAGCCCTGGCCCAGAAGCTGGTTCAGTTCAACGACACCGTGAAGTCGGTGGCCGACAAGGGCCTGCCGCATTTGATGTGCCTGTATCTTTACGAGCTGTCCGGTGCCTTCATGAGCTTCTATGAGGCCTGCCCCATCAACAAGGAAGGTGTCAGCGCCGAAGAGCGGGCCAGTCGCCTGCGTCTCTGTGCGGCCACCGCCAAGGTACTGGAACGGGGTCTGTCGCTGCTCGGCATCGACACCATGGAGCGCATGTAAGCCATGGCCAGGGATTACGTCCGGCGCAGCAAACCTAAAAGCACAAGCAAAGGCAAGAGCAACAGCCGCCCCGCCCGGGGCGGCAGTCGCAGCCGCGCGCCACAGCGACGAGTTCCCTGGCTGGCCATCATACTGGTGTTGCTGCTGGCCGCCGCCCTCGGTTATCTGATTTCGCTCGTCAAGGGATCTGCCGATCGGCGTCGCCAGGAGCCGCCTCCCGCCGTCACCTACACCCAGACACCGCCGGTTCAGGTCAATCCCATCGATCAGAAGCCGGTAGAAAAATGGCGCTATATAGAGCAACTGGAAAACAAGGAAGTGGTGGTACATGTGCCGGAGGCTGAAGAGTCGACCCAACCCTACCTGATGCAATGCGGCTCTTTCCGCTCCGCCGCCCAGGCCGAGCAACTGAAAGCCAAAATTGCCTTTCAGGGGCTGGTGGCACAAGTTCGCCATAAAAGTGGCAGCTCGTGGTACCGCGTTATCCTGGGGCCTTACGATAGCAAGCGACTGGCCGAGACCCACAAACACAAGCTGATCAAGGCAAAAGCCGTTGGTGATTGTGCAATCTGGTTCTGGGAGGGTTGATCTCGCTCGCTACCGTCCCCATTTCGTTGTTCATGACATTTCTGCCAGCCAGGCTGGCTACACAGTCAAGTGAGGTTCACAGTGACAACGATCGTTTCAGTTCGCCGTAACGGCAAAGTGGTTATCGGCGGCGATGGCCAGGTTTCCCTGGGCAACACCGTCATGAAAGGCAATGCCCGCAAGGTACACCGCCTGTTCAACGGCAAGGTACTGGCCGGCTTTGCCGGTGGCACCGCCGACGCCTTTACCCTGCTGGAACGCTTTGAAGCCAAGCTGCAGGCGCACCAGGGCAATCTGGAACGCGCCGCCGTGGCCCTGGCCAAAGACTGGCGGACCGACCGTAGCCTGCGCCGGCTCGAAGCCCTGCTGGCAGTAGCCGACGAAAAAAGCTCCTTTATCATCACCGGCAACGGCGACGTGGTTCAGCCCGAGCAGGATCTGATCGCCATCGGCTCCGGCGGCGCCTTTGCACAGTCTGCTGCCCGCGCCCTGCTGGAAAACACCGAGCTGGAAGCCCATGATATCGTCGAAAAGGCGCTGACCATTGCCGGTGACATCTGCGTCTTTACCAATGGTAACCAGACCATCGAAGAGCTGGATTACGGCCACTGAATTTGCTTTCGGACAGGTGACGAGCCTATCCGCACCACAGGATTTGATTATGTCTGACATGACCCCAAGAGAAATCGTCCACGAGCTGGACCGCCATATCGTCGGCCAGTCTGCCGCCAAACGTGCCGTAGCCATCGCCCTGCGCAACCGCTGGCGCCGGATGCAGCTGACCCCCGAGCTGCGCCAGGAAGTCACTCCCAAGAATATTCTGATGATAGGCCCGACCGGGGTCGGCAAGACCGAAATCGCCCGTCGTCTGGCCAAGCTGGCCAACGCCCCCTTCATCAAGGTGGAAGCGACCAAATTCACCGAAGTAGGCTACGTCGGCAAGGAAGTGGACTCAATCATCCGCGATCTGACCGACATTGCCATGAAGATGACCCGCGAACAGCAGATGGAGAAATTCCGTCACCGCGCCGAAGAAGCGGCGGAAGAACGGGTGCTGGACGCCCTGCTGCCCAATCCGCGCAACACCTGGGGAGAAGAAGAGAAGGCCGACAACAGCAACAGCCGCCAGATTTTCCGCAAGAAACTGCGCGAAGGCCAGCTCGACGACAAGGAAATCGAAATCAATGTCTCGGCCCCGCAGATGGGCGTGGAGATCATGGCACCGCCCGGCATGGAAGAGATGACCAACCAGCTGCAGGGCATGTTCCAGAATCTGTCCGGCAACACCAGCAAGCAGCGCAAGATGAAAATCAAGGACGCCATCAAGCTGCTGGTCGAGGAAGAAGCCGCCAAGCTGCTGAACCCGGAAGAGCTGAAAGAACAGGCCATTCACGCGGTGGAAAACCAGGGCATCGTCTTCATCGATGAATTCGACAAGATCTGCAAGCGCGGCGAAAGCTCGGGCCCCGACGTGTCCCGTGAAGGGGTACAGCGGGACCTGCTGCCGCTGATTGAAGGCAGTACCGTCAACACCAAGCACGGCATGGTGCGCACCGATCATATGCTGTTCATCGCCTCCGGCGCCTTCCAGGTGGCCAGGCCCTCGGATCTGATCCCCGAGCTGCAGGGTCGTCTGCCGATCCGGGTCGAGCTGGACTCGCTGAATACCGATGACTTCGAACGTATCCTCACCGAGCCCAATGCTTCGCTTACCGAGCAGTACAAGGCGCTGCTGGCCACCGAAAACGTGACCGTCGACTTCACCAAGGCCGGCATCCGCCGCCTGGCCGAAGCCGCCTGGCGCGTGAACGAGACCACCGAAAACATCGGTGCTCGCCGGCTGCATACGATCATGGAGCGACTGCTGGATGAGCTGTCCTTCGAGGCCTCCGACAAGTCCGGTGACAGCATACTGGTCGATGAAGAGTATGTGGATCGTTACCTCAAGAACCTGGTCGAAGACGAAGATCTGAGCCGCTACATCCTCTAACCCGCACCAGCAACGGGAGCGGTCACACGATTGTGATTGAAAACCGCTCCCGCCCCTTTATACTTGATGTCACCTTGTTTCCAGATGTGGCTGATTCCATGGAATACAATACTTCAGAACTGTGCGATACCTATATTGACATGGTGGACGTGGTCGAACCCATGTTCTCCAGTTTTGGCGGCCGTAATTCCTTCGGCGGCACCATTTCCACCATCAAGTGCTTCGAGTCCAACGGCCTCATCATGGCGGCAGTGAAAGAAAACGGCGTGGGTCGGGTGTTACTGATCGACGGCGGCGGCTCACTGCGCCGGGCACTGCTCGATGCCGACATCGCCGAAACCGCCGCGGAAAACGGCTGGGAAGGCATCGTCTGCTATGGTTCCGTACGCGAAGTAGATGCGCTGGAAGATCTGGATATTGGCATTCAGGCACTGGCCTCCATTCCGGTCGGCGCCGATGACAGCGAGATTGGCGATCAGGAAATTCCGGTCAACTTCGGTGGTGTCACCTTCTTGCCCGCGGACCATCTCTACGCCGATACCACGGGCATTATTCTCTCCCCCGAGCCTCTGGATATCGAATAAAAGACAGCTGCAAGCTTAATACCAATTACATTAAGCATCCGATCAGGATTTTGGTCTGTACCCCAGAGGCAACACAGCCGCCTCCCTCGACACGCTACGAGTACATCCCTGTAAGCTCGGACATGCCATCCCTGGCATGTCACGGTCGGGGGAGGCCATCTCTGTTGCCTCTTCTGGACCTCCGAGTTGCCTGCAGGCATTGCCAACAGGCGACTCTGTGGCATCAAGGAGAACGAAGGGATCTGCTCCACCGACCATCACATGACAGGGCCAACAAAGGCTCCTGCAATGCTGCCACTCCCGCCTTCCATGGCGGTCGGATGTCATGTGTTGAGCGCCACAGGGAGGTGCTTGAGCGAGTCGGCGGAGCGGGCCCTTTGTTCGGGATTGGTATGACCATCAAGAAGATCGAGTGTTTAATGCGATGGGTATAAAAAACAGCCGCAAACTTAAAGCACAAAGAGGCCAGCCCCAAGGGGCTAACCTCTTTGTCGTTATCAGCCATCGGTGACGGCTGATACAGATAACGCCGGCCATGCCGGCGTTATGATTCAGGCGCTTTCTTCTACCTGATCAATTTTACCCAGCAACACCCGCAGGCGCTCTTGCCAGGTATCGTGCTGCTGCTTCAGCTGCTGGTTTTCTTCGCCCAGCTGGCCATTTTGCGCTTTCAGTTCATCAACTTCCATTTGCAGCAGGGAAATGGTGTCCACTGCCGCCTGGATTTTGCTTTCCAGTTTTTCCAATACATCAAAAGACATGCACTCACCCCTAAATAACGGTTATCCGGCCCGCAGGCCCCTCAGCGCTCGAGGATACCGCGGCCACTCCAAGACGACAAGCCGCCCCCGCTATCTCGATACCCTTTACGGTTAATTTATGCTGGCTGCGTCAACAAAAGTCTCAGATATTCTGACTCATATCCAGTGACGGCTTGTCGGAGCCGGGTCGGCCGACCACTCGGGCAGGCACACCGGCCACGGTGGTGTGCGCTGGCACCGGCTCGAGTACCACACTGCCCGCGCCAATCTTGGCGCCTTTTCCCACTTCGATATTACCCAGGATCTTGGCGCCGGCACCGATCATGACACCTTCCCTGATCTTGGGATGCCGATCGCCACCCGCCTTGCCGGTACCACCCAGAGTCACACTTTGCAGTATGGAAACATCGTCTTCAATCACCGCGGTTTCGCCCACCACTATGCCGGTGGCATGGTCGAACATGATGCCCTTTCCGATACACGCCGCCGGATGCACATCCACCCCGAACACCACCGATATCTGGTTTTGCAGATAGGTCGCCAGGGCACGACGGTCATGTCGCCACAGCCAGTTGGAGATGCGGTAACCCTGCAGGGCATGAAAACCTTTCAGATAGAGCAGCGGGGTGGAAAACAGCTCCACCGCCGGATCCCGTTCCTGCACCGCGCAGATGTCCATGGCGGCCATATCCAGAATTGCCGGCTCTGCATCCATGACCATTTCGATCACTTCCCGCAGGCTGATCGCCGGCATCACCAGGCTTTCCAGCTTGTTGGCCAGAATAAAACTCAGCGAGCATTTCAGGGTGTCATGAATCAGAATGGTCGAATAATAAAAACTGCCGAGCATCGGCTCTTCTGCAGTCATCCGCTGGGCTTCTTCGCGGATGCGCAACCAGGTGCTGGATTGAATGCCGTCTTCCATGGGTTAAACCTTGTCTTCTATGAATTTATGTTCACTCATATCCTGAGAGTGGGCCTCTCGAGGCAGGACCGAGATAGGGTCCATATGAATAATAACGTCGGTGTCGGGAAACAACTTGTGCAGTTCCCGCTCTGCCTGGTCGGCGATACGGTGGGCGCGTATCAGAGGCAACTTGTCGTCCAGCTCCAGGTGCAGCTGGATAAATCGAGTCGGGCCCGACTGCCGGGTACGCAGTTCATGCAGCCCGTATACTCCTTCCACCGCCAGGCAGGTATCAATAATGCGCTTTTGCTCCGTTTCCGGCAACCGCCGATCGAGCAACATCTGCACTGCATCATAACCAATTTTCAGTGCGCCCCTGAGGATGTAGGCCCCGATCAGCAGCGCAACCACCGCATCGGCCCAGTGCCAGCCAAACCAGGCCAGCCCTATGGCCAGTAGTACGCCGACGTTGAGCAGAATATCCGAGCGATAATGCAACTGATCGGCGCGAATCGCCACCGAGTCGGTCCGCCTGATCACATATCCCTGAAACATCACCAGGCCGAAGGTCAGCAGCAGAGAAAACAGCATCACCCCGATCCCCAGCGGCGCATGGGTCACTTCCTGAGCGTTAAACAGGCGGGAAATACCATTGATAATCAGGAAAATGGCCGAGCCACTGATGAAGGCAGACTGGGCCAGCCCGGCCAGAGATTCCGCCTTGCCATGACCGAAACGATGATCCTTGTCCGGCGGCACCAGCGCATAACGGATGGCCATCAGGTTGATAAGCGAGGCGCTGATATCGAGCAGCGAGTCGGTCAGCGAGGCCAGCATGCTGGCCGAACCGGTGTAAAACCAGGCCAGCAACTTGGCCAGTATCATCAGTCCGGCCACCACGGTGGCAGCCACCGCCGCCGTGGTAACCAGACGAGAATAGGAAGTGGGTTCTTTCATGCGTCAGCCGCCCTATAAAGTTTGTGCCAGTATACTCGCATCCATCCGCAGTGGTTATGGTGGTAGTAATGATGGTGGCAGTAATAATGGTGATAGCAGTGATGGTGACGCCGAGCAGTCATCATCATGAATAATAGCGTCACAAGGCCCCTGCAAAGTCGTGCTGGCGCCAGGCCTCGTAACTGATAATGGCCACCGCATTGGACAGGTTCAGGCTGCGGCTGTCCGGCTGCATCGGAATGCGAATACGCTGTTCCGGCGTCACCGACGCCAATACCTCGTCCGGCAGGCCCCGGGTTTCGGGCCCGAACAGCAAGACATCGCCGGGCTGATAGGCCGGCTCATGATGGGGCCGACTGCCCTTGGTGGTACAGGCAAAAAGGCGCTGCCCCGCCACCGCCTGCAAAAACGCCGGATAGTCCTTATGCACGCTGATGCGGCCAAAGTCCGCATAATCCAGCCCGGCCCGGCGCAGTTTTTTTTCTTCCAAATCGAAACCGAGCGGCTCAATCAGGTGCAGGTGACAGCCGTTGTTGCGCGCCAGCCGCATTATGTTGCCGGTATTGGGTGCTATTTCCGGCTCGTAAAGCGCAATATCAAACATCGTTGGTTTCTCTCATCACGTCGTCATGATCCATAAAACCCTGCCGACGGTCCAGTCGCCACCAGGCCCAGCCCAGGGTCAGCCCCCGGGCCAGCATAAAACACAGCATGGCCAGCCAGAGGCCATGATTCCCGAGCTCCTGTGCCAGCCACCACACCGGGAAAAAAACCCCGGCGGTGGACAGCAGCATCATGTCGCGCATCTCTCGCCCCCGGGTGGTGCCGATAAAGATACCATCGAGAATAAAACACCAACAGGCCGCCAGCGGCATCAACACCAGCCAGGGCAGATACAGGCTTGCCTGTTCTCGTACACTGGGAATATCGGTAATCAATCCAATCAGGTGCTCGCCCGCCAGGGCAAAGAACAGGGTGAACAACAGGGCCACCACGCCGCCCCAGAACAGATTCAGGCCACAGGCCAGACGGAAGCCCGTTCTGTTGCGCTCTCCCGCCGCCTTGCCCACCATGGCCTCGACCGCATAGGCGAAGCCGTCCAGCCCGAAGGAGATGAACATCAGAAAGTTCATCAGCACCGCATTGGCGGCCAGCACCTCATCACCCAGTCGGGCGCCCTGAAAGGTCATGAAGGCGAAGCACAGCTGCAGGCAAAGTGCGCGAATAAAAATATCCCGGTTCAGCCCCAGCAGCCGCTTGAAGGCGGCCAGGTGCAGGGTTCGTTGCCAGAACCCCACCGCCGGCATCAGGCCCCGCGCCTGCAGGGTACGCCATACCAGCCAGGCACCCAATGCCATGGCCAGATAATCCGCCAGCACCGAGGCCGCCGCCGCCCCCTTGACCTGCCAGCCCAGCCCCAGCACAAACCAGATATCGAGCAGAATATTGGCCCCGTTACCCAGGATCAACAGCAGCATGGGCGCCCGCGCGTTCTGGTTGCCCAGCAGCCAGCCCAGCAGCACCAGATTGGTCAGCGCCGCCGGCGCGCTCCAGATCCGGATCATGGCATAGTCACGACCATGGAGCTGCACCTCGCTGCTGCCCCCGACCAGCCAGAACGCCAGATCCATCAGCGGTTGCTGCACCAGCAGTATCATCAGCGCCAGCCCCCAGGCCAGCAGCAGGCCGCGCGCCAGTACCTGCAGCAAGCGTTCGCCGTCTCCGGCGCCCACCGCCTGGGCCGCCAGCCCGGTGGTCGACATGCGCAGAAAACCCAACAACCAGAAGATCAGGCTGATGATGGTGGCGCCCACCGCTACCCCGCCCAGATAATAGGCATGCTCCAGATGACCGATGACGATGGTGTCCACCAGCCCCAGCAAAGGCACGGTAATATTGGACAGCACCATGGGCAGGGCCAGCGCAAACA
>JBFGZI010000030.1:0-13553 GCA_041586855.1 Oceanisphaera sp.
GCTATCGCACCGGTCAGGCGGTCAATCTGGAAAAAGCCCTGCTGGCCACCGGTCGGCTGGGCGGCCATATCGTATCCGGCCATGTGGACGGCGTTGGCAATATCATTCGCCGTTCCGTGCTGGGCAGCAGTATTGAGCTGTGGGTCGAAGCGCCCGCCGGTCTGGCGCGCTATATCGCCGAAAAGGGCTCCATTACCGTGGACGGCATCAGCCTCACGGTCAACGATGTGGCAGACGCGGCCTTTAAACTGACCCTGGTGCCCCATACATTAAAGGAAACCACCCTCGACGACTGGCGGCCAGGCCGTCAGGTAAATCTTGAGGTGGATATTATTGCCCGCTATCTTGAACGTCTGCTGACCGCTGCGTCCGAGCCGCAACAGGGTGGCCTGACGCTGGCGACCCTGGCCGCCAGCGGTTTTGTGAAATAGCGGTCTCGTTAGATAACAAGGGAGAACCCCATGGCTTTAAGCAGTACCCAGGAAATCATCGACGATATCCGTCAGGGAAAAATGGTCATTTTGATGGATGATGAAGACCGGGAAAACGAAGGTGACTTGATCATGGCCTCCGAGCATGTGCGCCCGGAAGACATCAACTTCATGGCGAAATATGGCCGGGGTTTGATTTGCCTGACCCTGACCGAAGCCCGTTGCCGCCAGCTGGATATTCCCCAGATGGTCAGCCGCAACACAGAGCAGTTCTCTACCGCCTTCACCGTGTCCATCGAAGCCGCCGAAGGGGTGACCACCGGCATTTCTGCCGCCGACCGCGCCCATACGGTGCAGACCGCCGTGGCCAAGGAAGCCAAGCCGTCCGACCTGGTACAGCCGGGGCACATCTTCCCGCTCAAGGCCCAGAATGGTGGCGTGCTGACCCGCGCCGGTCATACCGAAGCGGGCTGTGATCTGGCCCGGCTGGCGGGACTGGAGGCCTCGTCGGTCATCGTCGAGATCCTCAACGAAGACGGCACCATGGCCCGACGTCCGGATCTGGAAGTCTTTGCCGAACAGCACGGCATCAAGCTCGGCACCATCGCCGATCTGATCGAATACCGTAACCAGAACGAAACCACCATAGAGCAGGTGGCGCGTTGCAACCTGCCCACCGAATACGGTGATTTCGAGCTGGTGACCTTCCGCGACACCATCGACAATCAGGTGCATTTTGCCCTGAGAAAAGGCGAGATCAAGCCAGAGGTGCCGGCCCTGGTGCGGGTGCATATTCATGACATGTTCACCGACGTGCTGATGACAGATCGTCACTCGTCACGCACCTGGCCGCTGGGCAAGTCGATGGCCCGCATCGCCGACGAAGGCGGCGTGCTGGTGATACTGGGCCGGGAAGAAACGCCGGATCACCTGCTGTCGCTGGTACGCCAGTTCGAGGCGGTGGATCGCGGCGAGCGGCCGGCCGGCGCCAAGCGCCAGGGTACCTCCCGCCGGGTCGGCGTCGGCTCGCAGATACTGCAGGCCATGGGGGTGGGCAAAATGAAGCTGCTCAGCTCACCCAAGCGCTACCATGCGCTGTCCGGCTTTGGCCTGGAAGTGGTCGACTACATCATCGATTGATGAATATACAACTGCCGCCGTCGAGGCGGCAGTTTTTCTCCCTTTCTTCAAGCGCTCATTTCTCATCGTCCATCATCCTATATCGGCTCGATACGGGATATGACGGCAGCACAAGACAAATAACCCCACACCATGAGCAGGTTTTTCCGGCTCGTCGATTGAGTTTTCAAGCTGTTGAGTCAACAATGGTGGCTTCATATGAGCGATAGCGATACAAGAGCAAGGGACGTCGATGGCTATCTGGGGTAAAGGACTGCGAGCTAAATCCATATGGGCACTGCTGCTCGCCTGTCTGCTGGCCTTTATTCCTGCCGGTGGAATTGGCTGGCAGGTGTTGAGTGGAGTGCAGGAATATTTTGGTAAGGCTTATGCCCGAAACTTCACCCAGCTTAACCGCCAGAATATTCTGGTACCTCTGTCACGGGATCTTGCGTTGGCCCGGCGTTTCGCCGATTCGGTGCTGATGTATCAGTGGTTGAAGAACGAGACCGACGAGCAGCACAGGAGTTTGCTGTTTCGCGAAGGAAAGGGCTTCATCGAAGACTTCAGCAGCCATTCTTTTTTTGTGAGCAGTGCCGGGTCGGGTGCCTATTATTATCGTGAATCCGATACTCCCTTCAGCCACGAACCGCAATATTATCTCTCTGCCGATAACCCCGACGACCACTGGTTTTTCAATGTGCTGGCCAGCGGTGAGAAACTCAATATCAACGTTAATCGAGATACCCGACTGGGCACGACCCGGGTATGGCTGAACGTGCTGATTGAAGAGCAGGGCCGGGTGCTCGGGCTGGCTGGTACCGGTATCGACTTGACCGGCTTTATTGAACGTTTCATCAATACCGATGATGCCGGTATCACGCCGATGATTATTGACGAGCAGGGGGCATTTCAGGCACACCCGGACAGTAACATGATAGCGCTGGGCTCGGCCGCCGGTGCCGATGTCGAGCGTCGAACTCTGCCGGCCCAGTTGCCCGACAAGGCTCAGCGACAACGACTGCAGCAGTTGATGACCGAGGCTCGGGCTACGCCGGAGCAGGTGAGTCTCGACTGGTTTGAACTGTCGGGTCGTCGTCAGCTGCTGGCG
This sequence comes from Oceanisphaera sp., assembly GCA_041586855.1. Lineage (GTDB taxonomy): Bacteria > Pseudomonadota > Gammaproteobacteria > Enterobacterales > Aeromonadaceae > Oceanimonas. Next base: position 2,662 of record JBFGZI010000030.1, read on the forward strand.
TTCAGCTTTATTCCCGAACTCGGCTGGTATGTGGTGACCGCCGTCGATATGGGGGCGGCGCAGGTACTGGAAGGAACCTGGCTCAATACCGCCCTGCTGGCTTTTGTCGCCATGCTGGCGGTCTTGCTGCTGGCGCTGGCCTATGCGGTAGAAAAGCTGATGCTGTCTCCGCTGCGTCAGTTGCAGGGTTCGGCCACTGCCATGGCCGACGGGCGCTTTGATGTGTCTTTGCCGCCGTCTTCGGGCGATGAAATCGGTGATCTCAGCACCGCCTTCGGGGTGATGGCGACAAAGGTGCAGACTCATACCGCAGAGCTGGAGCAGAAGGTGCGCAGCCGGACTCACGAGCTGGAAGAAGCCAATCAGAAAATGCGCCAGGCGCATCAGCAGATCAACGATTCCATCGATTATGCCAGTTTGATACAAAAGGCCATCTTGCCGGATCAGCAGCTGAGCCAGATGCTGGGTGAGCACCACTTCGTGCTCTGGCATCCGCGTGACGTGGTCGGCGGCGATTTCTATATTTTTCATCCCGGTGAGCAGGGACGATTTCTGGTTGGCGTCGCCGACTGTGCGGGCCACGGAGTGGCGGGGGCCTTGATGACCATGCTGGCGCGGGCGGCACTGGATCATGCCATTCGCGAGCGGGGGCTAGACTCACCGGCGGCGATACTGCAGCTGGCCGACAAGATTCTGAAGGGGATGCTGCAGGACTGCGAGCTGCCCCGCGGGCTGGCGACCACCATGGATGTGGGCCTGGCCAGTGTCATACCGGATCGGCAGCAGCTGATTTTTTCCGGTGCCAAGATGTCGCTCTATCACAGTAATGGCGAACGGGTGGAAGAGCTCAAGGGCAACCGGCGAACCCTGATGGATCGCCGTGATGCTCATTTTGAAGATAGCGCCATTGACCTGCAGCACGACCATATTTATTACCTGGCCACCGACGGATACCTGGACCAGGCAGGGGGAAGCAAGGGATTTGGGCTGGGCAGCAGCCAGTTTCGCGATCTGCTGCTGACCCATTCACACCTGCCGCTGGCAGAGCAGGCCAGGGCGCTCAGGCAGGCACTGGATGATTACCGTGGTACGTATCCGCAGCGGGATGATATGACCCTGCTTGCTTTTAAAGTCGATTCGTTTGAATAAGGATATTGAGATGTCATCGATTGACCTGCTGTCGATAAGAGAACAGTTTAACCAGAACCAGATACTGCTGTGTTTTAATGGGCCCATCTCTCGCAGCCTGATTGAAGAAATAGGAAAAGCCCTGAAAAACTATCTGCAGGAAGATAATGCCCTGCCGAGCGCCGCCATGGATGTGTTCGGTGTCTATATCGAGCTGACCCAGAATATCCGTCACTATGCCGCAGGTATGGGGTACAGCGAAGCCGAAGGATCGGCGACTGTGGTGGTGGCACGCGGTGACGAAGGCCATTATCTGGTACTGGCCGGTAACCAGGTGGAGCTGAGCGACGGTCAGGCACTGTGTCACCGCATCGATACGCTGTCCGGCATGGACAAGGCCGAGCTGAAGGCGGCCTATAAAACCCAGTTGCGTCGGCCCCGTACCGGTAGTGATAGCAGCGGCGCCGGGTTGGGCCTGTTGGACGTGGCGCGCAAGTCATCCCGGCCGATGACGGCGAAACTGGTGGAGACCCGCGAGGGTCGGGGTTTTTTCAGTCTGTTGGCGGTAATATGAATATAAAAGCGGACCTGGTCATGAAATCATTAAGCATTACGGGTAGCCAGTCTACTCCCACTATTCTCTGCAATCCGGACAGCGGCGTGATGACGATGCAGGGCGACTCTTACCCGGAAAATTCGTTCGAGTTCTTCTCTGAGGTGATCGAATGGGTCGAACAGTTTCTGCAACACTCGGCGTCTCCGCTGCAACTGGATCTACAGCTGATTTACATGAACACCAGCAGCGTCAAGGCGATGATGGACATCTTCGATCTGCTGGAAGCGGCTTTTGAGCAAAAGCGTGCCGTCAGTGTGCGCTGGTACTATGACCCGGACAACGAACGGGTGGTGGAGCTGGCCGAGGAGTTCAAGGAAGACTGCTCTTTCCCCTTCGACATTCTGCCCCATGACTAATCAACTGACCGATAAGGAGCTGGAACAACTGCTGGCGGACCCGGAGCACAGGGATAACCCGCTGCTTCCGGCCCTTAAAATGCTGCTGGCGAGAGACAGGGAACAGCGTGGCCGACTGGAACGATTGTTGCGCATTTCCGACTGCAGCTACGAGATGGCGCGTTCCCAGACCCATGATCTGTTGCACCAGTACGACAGGCAATTGCGGCGATTGGAAAAAATTACCCGTATCTCCGACCATTACCAGCGCAATTTGCTGGAGCTGAATGTTCAGCTGAAACAGACCGCCTCCCGTGACCCGCTCACCGGACTGGCCAATCGACGCTTGCTGATGGAGCGGCTGAAGGAAGAGCTGGAGCGATGCCGTCGAGGCGGTGCTCCCTTCAGCCTGGTGATGCTGGACGCGGATCATTTCAAACGCATCAACGATCTCTTCGGTCACGATACGGGGGATCGGGTGCTGTGCATGATGGCCGATACCATTTCCCGTCAGCTGCGCGATTGCGATCTTTGCGCTCGCTGGGGGGGCGAGGAGTTTATGTTGTTGCTGCCCGATACGGGGCTGGAACAGGCCAGCAACATGGTGGAAAGGGTCATGCAGGCGGTACGGAACCTGCGACTGGGGGAAGACAAACAGATACAGCTCAGCGTCAGCGCGGGACTAAGCGGCTACCGCCCCGATGAAGAGATAGACATCACCATTAACAGAGCAGACAGCGCCCTGATCCGGGCCAAACAGAATGGACGGGATCGGTTGCAGGTGGCGCAACGCTAGTTTTTATCAGCACAGCATACGGGGTTATAGCAGATGGCAATACGACTGGGACCGAGCGATTTTATCGACATGCCCTGGAAAAACGGCGGCGGCGTCACCCGGGAGCTGTATCGGCTGCCCGGTGAGCCGGGCAGCGATTTCGGCCTGCGGGTATCGATGGCCCAGGTGGGGCAAAGCGGCCCCTTTTCTTTCTTTCCCGGCATCGACCGTATCCTGATGCTGGTAGACGGTGCCGGCTTCGAGCTGGACATGAACGGCTCCAGGCAGACGCTGGATACCCCCTTCATGCCGCTGGCCTTTTCCGGTGAAGAAGCGGTGGAATGCAAATTGCTGGGTGGAGAGTGCCTGGATTTCAACCTGATGACAGACCGACGCTGGGGCCGGGCCGAACTGCAGGTGCATGAGCTGGCACCGGGGCAGATTTATCGTTGCAACAGCGTGACGCCACGTTTGTTGTATCGTCATTCGACGGGCCAGAACGCCGAGCCCGAGTTATGGGTGCTGGCTCCGGGCGACAGCCTGGATCTGGCCGCCGACGAGCAGGGCGCCATCCTGGTCGATATCACCCTTTACCCTCTGAGCGGAGTCTGAGATGACCACACTGAATTTTATTGTGCGAGACACGGCGCCCACCCCGGACGCCTGTGTGATCTGGCTGCACGGCCTGGGTGCCGACGGCCACGACTTCGAGCCGATCGTGCCCGAGCTGAACTTGCCCGAAGGCAGCGCCATCCGTTTTATCTTCCCCCATGCGCCCCGGATACCGGTCACCATCAACGGCGGCCTGCCGATGCCGGCCTGGTACGACATTCTGGCGATGAGCCTGGAGCGGGAAGTGGATGAGCTGCAGTTGCGGGCCTCGGCGCTGGCGATACAGGCGCTGATTGAACAGCAGCTGGCCCAGGGCATCGATAGCCGCCGCATCGTGCTGGCCGGTTTTTCCCAGGGCGGCGCCGTGGCCTATGAGGCGGCGTTAAGTTACCACGAGCCGCTGGCCGGCTTGATTGCCATGTCCACCTATCTGGCCACCGCCGACAGCCTGCAACGCCATGGCGCCAACCAGTATCTGCCGGTGCAGATACTGCACGGCAGTCGCGATGGTGTGGTGCCGGAACTGCTGGGCGAGCGGGCCTGTCAGCAGTTGCAGCAATGGGGTTTTGTGCCCGAATACCACAGCTATCCCATGGAGCACAGCGTGTGCGCTGCCGAAATTGCCGATATCTCCCGCTTCCTGTGCCGTTGCCTGCAGCTGCAGGACTGATGAACTGACTGCGTGTAGACCAGGCAGGCGACTCCGGCGCGTTAAGGAGGGCGAAGGGATCTGCTCCACCGACCCTCCGCGCCAAGGATGGCGCGGCGGAGCCTACATGGAGGTATTCACGGCGTGTCGGAGGAGCGGGCCATTTGTCCGACTTTTGCAGAATAATCAAATAGATCAGTTATTTAATCTGTTTGGTATAAGAATTAATTTTTAATCGTATTATCAAGGAAACACGATGAACCTGAACGAACTGAAGCACAAACTGCACAACACTCCCGAGACCATCGAATTTGCCGACACCATGGCGGTGATCGAGAGTCTTTATGACTTTACCCCCACCGCCTTCACCAACGGTGAAGTACGTAACGAGGCCGGGCAGAACAACGGCTCCTGCAAGCTGTTCGCCTTCGCCAGGCTGCAGGGCTTCAACCAGCAGCAGACCCTGGCTTGTTTCGGCGCCTTCTATCGAGATGATGTACTGGGCAACCCGACTGGACAGGATCACCAGAATATCCGTAACTTCATTGACAGCGGCTGGGATGGTATCGAGTTTTCGGGTCAGCCGTTAACGGCTAAAGCTTGATTAAGGCCTGACTGATGACTGATTAACGCCCGAGCAATTCTCGATCACCACAGAAAGGATACTGCCATGGCCGGTGCCAGCCTGTTGACCCTGATAGATGATATCGCCACCCTGCTGGACGATGTATCGCTGATGACCAAGGTGGCGGCCAGAAAAACAGCCGGCGTGCTGGGAGACGATCTGGCGCTCAACGCCCAGCAGGTCTCGGGAGTGAAGGCCGAGCGCGAAATTCCCGTGGTGTGGGCCGTCGCCAAGGGGTCACTGCGCACCAAGCTTGTTCTGGTGCCGGCGGCGCTGTTGATCAGTGCGTTGGCGCCCTGGGCCATTATCCCCTTGCTGATGCTGGGCGGTGTCTTTCTCTGCTTCGAGGGCGTGGAAAAGCTGGAGCATTCTTTTCTGCACAAGGCGAGTGACGAACACCGTCATCTGGTCGGGATCCAGCAAGCAGCAGAGAATGCCTCGGTGGATCTGGTGACCCTGGAGAGGGACAAGATCAAGGGCGCGATTCGCACCGACTTTATTTTGTCGGCCGAAATCATCGTCATCACCCTGGGCACTGTGGCCAGCGCCGGTTTCGGACAGCAGGTGGCCGTGCTGGCGAGTATCGCCTTGCTGATGACAGTCGGCGTTTACGGTCTGGTGGCGGGCATCGTCAAACTGGACGATCTCGGCCTCTATCTGAGCCAGAAAACCGGCTTGTTACAGCTATTGGGGCGGGCCTTGCTGTCAGCCTGCCCCTACCTGATGAAAGGCCTGTCGGTGGTGGGCACGGCCGCCATGTTTCTGGTCGGGGGCGGTATTCTGGTACACGGTATACCCGGTGCAGAGCCCCTGATCCACGACTGGGTCCAGGGGTTGTCGTTATTGGGCGGCACGCTGAACTGGCTGGCACCTATGCTGTTGAACGGCATCGTCGGTATTCTGGCGGGCATTCTGGTGCTGCTACTGGTAAAAGGGGTCAGCCGGCTGAAGGATGCCTGAATCCGGCGACTTGACGCTGAACTGCTCCTTGTGATTTATCAGTCAACTTTGCTTATCTCTTACCACCCACATTCAGCGCCTGGCGGCTGCGATACCAGGCCAACAGGTTGCGACTGCGATAGCTGAGCAATGCCAGCAGGATCAGCGCACAGCCGAACACTTTCTGTATCGGCATGGGTTCGTGATACCAGAACACGCTGATCAGCACTGTCCATATGGGCTCCAGCATCATGATAAGCGCCGCATTGGCTACGTTGCTGTATTTTTGTCCAGCGCTCTGACAGAAAAAGCGCAGCGAGGTAGCCAGCAGCACGCTGGCGGCAAACCAGCCCCAGATTTCGGGTTCGATGGCGTCGGGCCAGTGTTCGAACAGGCCGGAATAAACAAGGTGCATAACGCCGGTGACCGCCAGCTGAATGCAGGTGAGCGCCATGGGATCGATTCGCCGGGAAAAGCGGCTGTTCAGGCTGAAATACAGCGCCAGCGACAGGGAGGCCAGCAGAAACAGCAGTTGCCCGAGTGACAGACTCAGGCCCGAGCCCATGGTCAGCAGAAACAGACCGGCGATGGCGATGGGCAGGGCCAGCCAGAATTGCCGACTGGGCCTTTCCCTGAAGATCAACCAGGCCATGGGCGGTACCATCAGCATGGCCAGGCTCATGATAAAGGCGCCTTCGCCGATGCCCTCGCTGTGGGAGACGGCCTGAATCCAGAAGATCAGGTTCAGGGTCATCACCAGACCGATGGCGGCAGCCTTGAGCAACAGCCCGGTGGACGTCTGGCGCAACTGGCGATAGCAAAACGGCAGCAGCAGCAGGGCCGCCAGCACAAAGCGCCAGCCCACGAAGCCGGCGGGGGGCAGGCCCTGGATTGCTTCCTTGGAAAACAGCCAGCCGGCAGAGGCTAACAGGGTTGCCGCTAAAATTAACAAATCGCCGCGCCGTTCTGGCAGCATAAATAGCCCTCGTCATGTTCTGGTGTAAAGCGGATAAGGCAGGCCGGTATACGGGATGAAGTAAGCGGTTCCATCAACGGAAGGATGGACTCGGCCGGCAGCGACTCTACCTTATGCTATTTCACTTTATTTGCATACAGAGCCGTTTGGTTCTTCTGTGATGCTGCCGACCCTAACAGGCTTGATTGGCGAAGCGGCTTTCATCTGCATAAGCTTGCTGAAGTGATGTCGATGAGGGGAGAGCAGCATGGCAGAGCATACCGAGTCGGGGGCGGGTCAGTCGCAGGATGTGCCGCAACAAATCGATGTTGACCCTGGGGTAATACTGGAACGCCTCGACACCTGGCTGGATGGCGGCATTCGCCTGTTGCCGAACATCTTGCTGGCCCTGGTGGTGCTGGCCCTGTTTTATGGTATTGGCGCCTTGAGTCGGCGACTGATACGGCGCCAGGGCCATCACAGAGGGCGGGAGAATCTGGGTGAGGTACTGGGCGGCTTCGTGAAGTGGGTGGTGATCTTGCTGGGCTTTCTGTTGGCCGCCACCATCGTCATCCCCAGCCTGAAGCCGGGCGATCTGATTGCCGGCCTGGGGGTCAGCTCGGTGGCCATCGGCTTTGCCTTCAAGGACATACTGCAAAACTGGCTGGCGGGCCTGCTGATCCTGTTGCGTCAGCCCTTCAATATCAGGGACCAGATAGAGGTTAACGGCCATGAGGGTACGGTCGAGCGCATCGAAACCCGGGCCACCATCATCAAGACCCACGACGGCCGTCGCATCGTGATCCCCAACAGCGATATCTATACCAATGCGGTGCTGGTGAAAACCGCCTATGAGTATCGGCGTAGCCAGTACGATATCGGCATCGGTTACGAAGATGACATCGATAAGGCCTGTGAACTGCTGAAGGATGCCGTGACCAGGGTCGAGGGCGTGGAAGCGGAGCCGGCGGTGCAGGCGCTGCCCTGGGATCTGGCGGCCAGCTGGGTGACCATACGGGTGCGCTGGTGGACCGGCAGTCAGCAAAGCGACGTAACCCGGATACGGGCGTCGGTGGTCAGGGCCATCAAGCTGACGCTGGAGCAGGCCGAGGTCGAGATGCCGGGAGAAACCCGGGTATGTCTGTTGCATTATCAAACCGAGTCTGCCGACGGCGACCGCAAGGCGTTACCCACAGAGAAGCCGAGCGCGGAGTAGGGGGATTCTCAGAGAAACGCCTTTGTCAACTTCCCCCGGGTGTTTGGGCTTTTGTCACCCTCTGGTTGTGCTAGAATGTGCGCACTTTTGTCCAAACAGGGATTTCCATGAAGGTAATCGAAGGGCTGATGGCCACTCCCGAGGCCAAGGTGGCGATCGTCGTCGCCCGTTTCAACAGCTTTATCAACGACAGCCTGGTGGCCGGAGCACTGGATGTGCTCAAGCGTCAGGGTCAGGTAAAAGATGACAACATCACTCTGGTACGGGTACCGGGTGCCATCGAAATGCCGCTGGTGTGCAAAAAGCTCGCCAAGAGCGGTAACTATGATGCCATCGTGGCACTGGGCTGCGTGATCCGCGGTGGTACCTACCACTTCGATCTGGTCGCGAATGAAAACAGCAAAGGCATGGCCAGCGTGATGATGGATTTCGAAGTGCCGATTGCCTTCGGAGTTCTGACCACAGAAAACATAGAACAAGCCATCGAGCGCGCTGGCACCAAGGCGGGTAACAAGGGCGCGGAAGCTGCCCTCAGCGCACTTGAAATGATTAACGTCCTGCAAGCGCTGGACTAAGAGGAGTACTGCATTGAAACCGTCTGAACGCCGTAAGGCCCGCCGTCTCGCTACCCAAGCCATTTACCAATGGCAAATGACCAAGGATAACGTGGCCGATATTGCCCAGCAGTTTGCGCTGGAACAGGACACCAAAGGGGTGGATCTGGATTATTTCCGCGATCTGCTGTTTGGGGTCTCGGTTCATGTCAAAGAGCTGGATGCGGTGTTTTCACCTTATCTGTCCCGTCCGCTGGCCGAGCTGGATGTGGTGGACAAGGCGGTGCTGCGGTTGGCCACCTATGAGCTGACCCGGCGTGAAGATGTGCCTTATCGAGTAGTGATCAACGAGGCGATCGAACTGGCCAAGGCCTTCGCCGCCGATGAGAGCCACCGGTTCGTCAACGGTGTACTCGATAAAGTCATCAAGCAGTTGAAAAAATAACAATAAGCACGGGAAAAAAGCCAGCGGTCGCTGGCTTTTCATTTATATGAATGAATTCGACATAATAAAACACTATTTTACCGTCGCCAGTCACCGTAAGGATGTGCTGATGGGCCCGGGGGATGACTGTGCCCTGCTGCAGGTGCCACCTCATTCCCTGTTGGCGGTGAGCACCGACACCCTGGTGAGCGGGGTGCATTTTTTTGCCGATATGGACCCCATGGCGCTGGGTCACAAGGCGCTGGCGGTCAACCTGTCGGATCTGGCTGCCATGGGCGCCGATCCCTGCTGGGTGTCGCTGGCCCTGACTTTGCCCGAGGTCGACGAAAGCTGGATCAAGGGGTTTTGCGCCGGCTTCTTCGAACTGGCGGAATATTACAACGTGGCGCTGGTCGGCGGCGACATGACCCGAGGTCCGCTGTCCATTACCGTCACGGTGCATGGCACCCTGCCGGAAGGTAAAGGCCTGCGGCGCAACGGCGCTCGTGTGGGCGATGGCATCTATGTCACCGGTACCCTGGGGGATGCGGCGCTGGGCCTGCAGCAGGTGTTGGGCAAGGTCACTGTGCCCGAGCAGCACCGGGACTTTGTACGCACCAAGTTCGAATATCCTCATCCACGCATCCTGGCGGGACAGGCACTGCGTGACATTGCCTCCAGCGCCCTGGACCTGTCTGATGGCCTGGCCGGAGATCTGGCCCATGTGGCCCGCGCTTCCGGCATGCGCGCCCAGCTGGAGCTGGAGCAACTGCCGCTGAGTGCCGCCATGCTGGCCTCGGTGTCGCGGGAGCAGGGCTGGGAGCTGGCATTGACCGGTGGTGATGATTACGAGCTGTGCTTTACCGTGCCCGAGCTGCACCGGGGTCTGCTAGAAACGGCCCTGGCACACAGCGGCGTCAAGTTTACGCGGGTCGGGCGTATGCTTACCGGTGAGCCGGGCGTCGAGCTGATGTCCGAGGGGCGTCCTTATCAGCTGGCATCCCAAAGCTGGGATCATTTCCGGAGTGTTGTCGAATGAGAAAGCCCGAGCTGGCGGCGCTGAAGCTGTCCAATCCGCTGCATCTGCTGGCCCTGGGCTTTGGCACCGGTCTGAGCCCTGTGATGCCGGGCACCATGGGCACCCTGGCGGCGATACCGCTCTATCTGCTGATACAGGGGCTGTCGGCTCCCTGGTATCTGCTGATCCTGATGCTGGGCTTTGTCGCCGGCATCTGGATTTGCAATGCCGCCACCAAGGCCATCGGCCGCCATGATCATGGCGCCATTGTCTGGGACGAGATCATCGGTTTTGGCATCACCATGTTCGCGGCCCCGGCCGGTGGCTGGTGGATACTGGTGGGCTTCGTGCTGTTCCGGTTCTTCGATATCGTCAAACCCTGGCCCATTCGCTGGTTCGATCGGCGGATACACGGCGGTTTCGGCATCATGTTCGATGACGTTATCGCCGGGCTCTTCGCCCTGGGCTGCCTGCAATTGCTGGCGGCACTGCTGTAATAACTGTCCGCGCAGCCATTCTGGCTGTGCGGCATCCCTCCTATCGTCAAAAAATCAAGCATCGGATAGCCCCGTAGATCCGCTTTATCCGGCAGTCCTTTGCAATGCAAGGCAACCCACGCCGGTTAATTTTGACTCCATTCCTGCTCACACCCAGTCATACCAATCTAAATAAAAATATGATCTATTTCAAAGCTGGACACGAGAGGAAACAGAGTCACCTCCCACGACACGCCACCGGTAAATGACACTCACCGTTGCAGCCTACTGCGAACATTCACTGGATGTTTGGTCAGGCTGCAACCGTTCGTCACGGCGAGACAAGCTCGCCCCCTGGGGGCTCGGGAAATGCCATCTGACCGCCAGGGACGGCGGGAATGCCGGAACGGCAGGAGCATTTTTCGGCCTTGGCATTTCACGGTCGTGGGAGCCGATCTCTGTTGCCTCTCCTAAGCACCGAGTTGTCTGCAGGGCGCTCCCGCAGGCGACACGGCAGCAGAGGGGCGGATGAAGGGTTCTACTCCAGCGACCATCACATGACAGGACCAA
>JBFGZI010000031.1:0-13326 GCA_041586855.1 Oceanisphaera sp.
ATGGCTGGGGTACCAGGATTCGAACCTGGGAATGGCGAGATCAAAACCCGCTGCCTTACCGCTTGGCGATACCCCAATTTTCTTAAATGGTGCGGGAGGCGAGACTTGAACTCGCACACCTTGCGGCGCTAGAACCTAAATCTAGTGCGTCTACCAATTTCGCCACTCCCGCAAAGAGTGGTGGCTATGGCGGGATTCGAACCTGCGACCCCATCATTATGAGTGATGTGCTCTAACCAACTGAGCTACATAGCCACATCAGCATCGAGTTTCCTCGATGTTTGTAAAAATGGCTGTGGCAGCAAGTCTCGAAACTGGGCACTAAGGCCGAGAGCAAAACCCGCTGTTCTCACAGCTTTAGTAAAATGGCTGGGGTACCAGGATTCGAACCTGGGAATGGCGAGATCAAAACCCGCTGCCTTACCGCTTGGCGATACCCCAACAGCAATGGACGACATTTATAACATACACGTCAGCCATTTAAAAATGGCTGGGGTACCAGGATTCGAACCTGGGAATGGCGAGATCAAAACCCGCTGCCTTACCGCTTGGCGATACCCCAGCAATGGTGGCTATGGCGGGATTCGAACCTGCGACCCCATCATTATGAGTGATGTGCTCTAACCAACTGAGCTACATAGCCATTGCTTTCTCGTTGATGACGTCTCGTCACCGAACGGGGCGCATTATGCGTATCCGGGCCGAAAGCGTCAACCGTTTTTTCCCGAAAAAAATGACCTTCTCAATCGTTTGGCCAGAAACTGAACGTCTTGCCGAGAGACTATACAAAACCCGGTGGGATTTACAGCATGCTGGAGGGAATAGGGAATAGGGAGCGGAGATTAGGGATTAGGCCATTCCCCATTCCCTGCTCCCCATTCCCTTTTAGTGGCTTAAACGTTGAACAGGAAGTTCATCACATCGCCGTCTTTGACGATGTAGTCTTTGCCTTCGGAGCGCATCTTGCCCGCTTCCTTGGCACCCTGTTCGCCCTTGTAGGTGATGAAGTCTTCATAGGCGATGGTCTGGGCGCGAATAAAGCCCTTTTCGAAGTCGGTGTGGATCTTGCCGGCCGCCTGCGGGCCGGTGGCGCCCACGGGGATGGTCCAGGCGCGTACTTCCTTCACCCCGGCGGTGAAGTAGGTCTGCAGGTTGAGCAGCTCGTAGCCGGCGCGGATCACCCGGTTCAGGCCCGGTTCTTCCAGACCCAGGTCGGCCATGAATTCGGCGGCTTCTTCCGCATCCAGCTCGGCAATTTCCGACTCCATGGCGGCACAGACCGGCACCACGATGGCGTTTTCGGCCGCGGCGATTTCCATCACCTGTGCCAGGTAGGGGTTGTCTTCGAAGCCGTCATCATTGACGTTGGCAATATACATGGTCGGCTTGATGGTGAGGAAGTTCAGGTAGTCGATGGCTGCCTTTTCTTCCTTGGTCAATTCCACGCTGCGCAATACCCTGGCTTCTTCCAGTGCCGGCAGCAGTTTTTCCAGTACCGTTACTTCAAACTTGGCATCCTTGTCGCCGCCCTTGGCTTTCTTGGCGTTACGCTGAATGGCCCGCTCGCAGGTATCCAGATCCGCCAGTGATAACTCGATATTGATAACGTCGATATCGTCCTTGGGTGACACCCGACCCGACACGTGGACTATGTTGTCGTTTTCGAAGCAGCGTACCACATGACCGATGGCGTCGGTTTCACGGATGTTGGCCAGAAACTTGTTGCCCAGGCCTTCTCCCTTGGAGGCACCGGCTACCAGGCCGGCGATGTCCACAAACTCCATGGACGTGGGCAGTATGCGCTGGGGCTTGACGATCTCGGCCAGGGCATCCAGACGTTTGTCCGGAACCGGTACCACGCCGGTGTTCGGCTCTATGGTGCAGAACGGAAAGTTGGCGGCTTCGATACCGGCCTTGGTCAGCGCGTTGAACAGAGTGGATTTGCCTACATTGGGCAGGCCCACGATACCGCATTTAAAACCCATGATGAGTGTCCTGAGAGTGATGACTAAAAGTTACTTGGTGGAGTCGGCGTTAAAGGCATGCAGGCGATTCATCGCCTTGGTCATACCGTCGTTGAATAAAATATCGGTGCTGCGGGCGGCCTCGTCTACCGCAGCTTCCAGCAGGCTGTGCTCGGCGGCCGGCGCCTTGGTCAGTACAAAGCCGGCCACCTGGGACTTGTGACCCGGATGACCGATGCCAATCCGCAACCGGTAAAAATCCTTGTTGTTGCCAAGGCAGCTGATGGTGTCCCGCAGGCCATTATGGCCGCCGTGGCCGCCGCCCTGCTTGAAGCGGGCGGTACCCGGGGGCAGATCCAGTTCGTCATGGGCCACCAGAATCGACTCGGGCGGGATCTGGTAAAAGTTGGCCATGGCGGACACCGCCTTGCCCGAGCGGTTCATGAAGGTGGCGGGGATCAGCAGGCGAACATCGTGTCCCTTGATGCGTACTCGTCCGGTCCAGCCGAAGAACTTGGCTTCTTCCTTCAACTGGCCGCCGTGCATCCGGGCCAGTTCGGCCACATACCAGGCGCCGGCATTATGGCGAGTCTGGGCGTATTCGGGGCCCGGATTACCGAGCCCGACAATCAGTTCGATAGGGTGCATATGCTGAGTCGGTCGTTAAAATGACGCCATATTCTAATTAAGAGCGGCAATAATCGCCACCTCGGTCGAGCCAATCCACCATAATAGGCTGGCGGAGGGCAGGAGAAGTCACATTGTTCACAATGTCTGATATTATTGTTTTCAAAAAGCGGGCGTGCCATTGCCCGCATTATACCGCAAACACCTCAGTCACAGGATCACTTCATGTTCGAACTATTAGGCTGGTCGTTGCTGGCCGGGGTGGTGAATGCCCTGGCCGGCGGTGGTCTTTTTTTCACCCTGCCGGCGCTGCTGGCGCTGGGAGTACCGAGTACCGGTGCCGTGGCGACTGCCAGCGTGGCGTCCTGGCCCGGTTATGTCAGCGCCTTCTGGGGTATTCGCCGTCAGTTGAACCATGGCCCTCTGCTGGCGTTGACCCTGATAGGGCTGCTGGGCGGTGGCCTGGGCGCCCTGACGCTGGTGCAGTTTGATGCGGATAATTTCAATTATCTGGTGCCCTGGCTGTTGCTGGGGGTAAGCCTGCTTTACGGGCGTCAGCTGTTGAGCCGTTTTGGTTCCGAGGGGCCGCTGCAGTTGCGCCGCCGGGCCTGGCCGCTACTGCTGAGCGGCAGTTTCTATGGTGGCTTCTTCGGGGGCGGCCTGGGGGTCTTGCTGATGGCGCTGACCGGGCAGTTGCGCCTGGGCTCGAATTTGCAGCAGCATGCCATCAAGCTGTATCTGTCGATGCTGGCCAGCGGTGCCACCATACTGGTGTATTCGCTGTCGGGGCTGGTGTACTGGCACGAGGCGCTGTTGCTGGCGCTGGGGTATCTGGTCGGCGGCAAGCTGGGAGCCAGGGTACTGGTGTGGATCAAACCGCGATTGCTGGCCTGGAGCATAGTGGCGTTCGGCGTTGGCCTCAGCGGTTATTATTTTATGCGGTTTTACGGATAACAGCGGGGATTAGGGATTAGGGAATTGGAATTGGGGGCCTACAATGCCCGATTCCCGATTCCCGATTCCCGATTCCCGAATTACTGCCACAAAAAAGCCCGCGATGTCGCGGGCTTTTTACTTCCGGCTTCAAGCTTTTCGCTTCAAGCTCGCCAGGGCTTATTGCTCGAACATGGCGGAGATGGACTCTTCGTTGCTGATGCGACGAATGGCTTCGGCCAGCATGGGCGACAGGGACAATTGCTTGACCTTGCTGATGGCCTTCATCTCATCGCTCAGGGGGACAGAGTCGGTGATGATGACTTCATCGATCACGGAATCCTTGATGTTCTGGGCGGCATTGCCGGAGAACACGGCGTGAGTGGCGTAGGCAAATACCCGCTTGGCACCGCGCTCTTTCAGGGCTTCAGCGGCTTTGCACAAGGTGCCACCGGTGTCGATCATGTCGTCGACAATCACGCAGTCACGGCCTTCAACGTCACCAATCAGGTGCATGACCTGAGAAACGTTGGCACGGGGGCGACGCTTGTCGATGATGGCGATGTCGGTTTCATCCAGCAGCTTGGCCACGGCACGAGCGCGAACCACACCGCCGATATCGGGTGAAACCACCACGGCATCGTGCAGGTTCTTGGCTCTCATGTCTTCCAGCAGTACAGGCGTACCGAAGACGTTGTCTACCGGTACGTCGAAGAAGCCCTGAATCTGCTCGGCGTGCAGGTCGACGGTCAACACCCGGTCAACACCGACGCTGGACAGGAAATCGGCCACTACCTTGGCGGTAATCGGCACCCGGGAGGAGCGTACGCGACGATCCTGGCGGGCATAGCCAAAGTAGGGGATAACCGCGGTAATACGACCGGCGGAGGCACGACGCAACGCATCCACCATCACGATCAGTTCCATCAGGTTGTCGTTGGTTGGCGCACAGGTGGACTGGATGATGAAGACATCGCCGCCACGTACATTTTCGTTGATTTGTACGCAGATTTCACCATCACTGAAACGGCCGACATCGGCAGCACTCAGTTTGATGAAAAGACGGTCGGCGATACGTTGGGCGAGTTCCGGCGTAGCATTACCAGCAAACAGCTTCATGTCGGGCACGGTTGAAAACCTCGGGGTTGCTTCATGGGTGGCGAGACTGGACGGGGCCGTGAACCCGTTATTACGGAACAAACTTCCGCTATCCAGCCCGTTTTAGAATTCTATTCTAGTCTCTAGTGCGCCAGGCAGATAGTCGGGGTTGGGCCCTGTTGTGCTGCCGGCGGCACTTGGCAGCAGATTGACTCCTGAAATAACCAAGAGCGAAAAAGGGCCCACCCCCATTCTCTGCAATCGCGCTGTCTAGGTTGCCGTGTTTGATGACGGGGTGGTGGCATCTATTTGCTGTAATGCACTGAAAAGTGGTGATAAATTACAGCCTTTGGCGACAAATCCGCGTACGCCTTCCGGGGCTCTGGCCAGAGTTTGTTCAGCCACTTCCCGGCTGTCAAAGCTGGCGAAAATACAGGCTCCGGTGCCCGTCATTCTTGACGGCGCATATTCTAGCAACCAGCCAAGGAGCTTGGCAACCTCGGGGTGGCGCTTTTTGACCAGCGCTTCGCAATCGTTTTCCCAGGGTAATGACAGCCGTTGTTGCAGGCTTAATACCGGGCTGTTACGGGGCAGAGCCGGGTCGTTAAACACGGCGGCGGTGGCCACTTCGATGTCGGGATGAAGCACCAGGTACCAGGGCTCGGGAGGATGGGCCGGGGTAAAGATATCGCCCACACCTTCGGCAAAGGCCGCCTGACCGCGGATAAATACCGGCACATCGGCACCGAGTGTCAGTCCCAGCCGGGCCAGTTGTTCGCTGGACAGTCCCAACTGCCATAACCGGTTAAGGGCCACCAGGGTAGTGGCGGCGTCGCTGGAACCACCGCCCAGACCGCCCCCCATGGGCAGACGCTTGGTCAGGGTTATATGCGCACCCCTGGTGCAGCCGGTCTTGTTTTGCAGCAGACGGGCGGCCCTGATGATCAGGTTTTGTTCCGGAGACACGCCGGGCAGGGTAGGCGAGAGCGACAGCTCACCATCGGGTGCTGGCTCAAAGCCCAGGCTGTCGCCATGGTCGACAAACTGAAACAGGGTCTGCAGGCTGTGGTAACCGTCGTCCCGACGGCCGGTGATATACAGAAAAAGATTCAGCTTGGCCGGAGCCGGCAGTACCATCATGACTCGAGCTCCCATTGGTTGATGGCCAGACGGAGTGTGGTGTCGTCGTGGGTCAGATCGAGCCGGCTGGGCAGCCAGAGCCCGTCAATCCGGGTATAGCCCAGGTAACGCAACCGCCAGCCATGGGCAACAATGGTCTGGGGGCGACCGTCGGTGTCATATTCTACCAGATCCGCTTCACCCGGTAGCCCCTTTATCCAGTAAGACAACTGCTCGACCGGCAGATCCCAGCCGGTCAGCCGAAACACCAGCTCCCGGGCATTGTCGGCCTGATGTTGCTGTCCCTCGCTGTCGGTGAGCACGACCCGTCCCTGGCGGCGAGTCAAATCGAACACCCGCTTGCCGACCAGATTGGTCAGATTCATCCGGTAGTCATCGCTGTTCTGACGCCAGAACAGGCTGAGACTGCCTCTTTCCTCGGCGGTGATAATGCCGAGCCGGGCCGACAGCTGCCATTGCTGCAGTTGAGTGAGGGTGATTTTCTGGGCTTGCCAGGAGCCGGCGGGGGCTTCCTGAGCCTGGTAGGCACAGCCCGACAACCACAACAGAGCAAAGGTGAACAGTAAAATACGCACGGATAACCCCGGGATGAAATTTGGCGTCAGTATAAGGGCAAGGTGAGCGCCTTTTAAAGCCCTGGTCTTTCTCGTACAATAGCCGGCTATCCGAAAGATATTGTGAGCCGCACAAAACCCTCATGAACCTGCTGGTACTGGGAATTAATCATAAGACAGCTTCCGTCGCCCTGCGCGAACGGGTGGCATTCGGGCCTGACCTTGCCCCCAGGGCACTTCAGGAGCTGATGCATACCCAGGGCGTGGAAGAGGCGGTGATCCTGTCCACCTGTAACCGCACCGAGCTTTACTGCTGCCTGGATCCAGATGGCGAGAGCGAATCGGTACGGCACTGGCTGCAACGCTTTCACCGGCTGGATGAAGACGAGCTGACCGCCTGCCTGTATCAACACAGTGGCGAAGAAGCCGTACGTCATCTGATGCGGGTCGCCTGTGGTCTGGACTCCCTGGTACTGGGCGAGCCACAGATCCTGGGCCAGATCAAGCAGGCTTATGGCCAGTCGCATCAGGTCGGCACCCTCAAGGGCGTGCTCGAACGGCTGTTCCAGAAATCGTTTTCCGTGGCCAAGCGGGTTCGTACCGAAACCGACATCGGCGCCAGCGCCGTGTCGGTGGCCTTCGCCGCCGTCAGTCTGGCCAAGCGTATTTTCTCGGATCTCGGCCGGACCCGGGTATTGCTGGTTGGCGCCGGCGAAACCGTCGAGCTGGTGGCGCGTCACCTCAAGGAACAGTCGGTCACCAATATGATGGTGGCCAACCGCACCCTGGAGCGGGCCCAGAATCTGGCGCAGGAATTCGGCGCCGAGGTGATGACACTGGAGCAGATCCCCGATTACCTGCCCAAGGCCGATATCGTGATCAGCTCCACCGCCAGCCCCCTGCCCATCATCGGCAAGGGCATGGTAGAGCGGGCGCTCAAGGCGCGCCGCCAGCAGCCCATTTTGCTGGTGGACATCGCAGTGCCGCGGGATATCGAACCCGAGGTAGATGAACTCAACGACGCCTATTTGTATACGGTGGACGATTTACAGGGCATCATCGAGCAGAATCTGGAGAGCCGTAAACGGGCCGCCGGCCAGGCCGAACTCATTATTCTTGATGAGCGGGAACAATTCATGGCCTGGTTCCGTTCGCTCGAGTCGGTGAACCTGATCCGCGATTACCGCAGCCAGGCCGAACAGATGCAACAGCTGGAATTGGCCCATGCCTTGCGGGCGCTGGCTCAGGGCGAAGATGCCACTCAAACCATGCAGCGGCTGGCTCGTCGGCTTACCAACAAACTGATCCATACTCCTACTCAGGCGCTGAACCAGGCGGGCAAAGACGGCGACCAGGAAATCCTGGCCGTTCTGGCCCAGAGCCTGAGGCTTGGTCAGCGCTGATTGAGCCACAGCGGCGAGACATCATGAACATATCCATACTGAAGAAACTGGAAGGCCTGCAGGAGCGTTACGAAGAAGTGCAGGCGCTGCTGGGCGAAGCCTCTGTCATCAATAATCAGGACCGATATAGGGCCCTGACCCGTGAATATTCCCAGCTCGAAGACGTGGTCGGCTGTTTTCGCCGCTATTGTCAGGCCGAGGCCGATCTGGACTCGGCCAAGGAGATGCTGGCGGAAGACGACGCCGAGATGAAGCTGATGGCGCAGGAAGAAATCGACGCCGCCAAAGATACCATCGAGGCCCTGAGTGTCGAACTGCAGATACTGTTGCTGCCGAAAGATCCCAACGACGATAACAACTGCTTTCTGGAAATCCGTGCCGGCGCCGGTGGGGACGAGGCCGCCATCTTCGCCGGCGATCTGTTTCGCATGTACAGCCGCTATGCCGAGCAGCAGCGCTGGCGGGTAGAGATCGTCAGCGCCAACGAGGGCGAGCACGGCGGCTTCAAGGAACTGATCGCCCGCATCGAGGGCACCGGCGTCTACGGCCAGCTCAAGTTCGAGTCGGGCGGACACCGGGTGCAACGGGTGCCCGAGACCGAGTCTCAGGGTCGTATTCATACCTCTGCCTGCACAGTAGCGGTGATGCCTGAAGTGCCGGAAGCCGAAGCGATCGAGATCAATCCTGCCGATCTCAAGGTCGATACCTTTCGGGCGTCCGGCGCCGGTGGCCAGCACGTCAACAAAACCGACTCGGCCATTCGTATTACCCACCTGCCGTCCGGCATGGTGGTGGAATGTCAGGATGAGCGCTCGCAGCACAAAAACCGGGCCAAGGCGATGGCGGTGCTGAACTCGCGGCTGGCGCAGATGGAGCAGGACAAACGCCATGCGGAAGAGCAGAACACCCGGCGTAACCTGCTGGGCAGCGGTGATCGCTCGGATCGTATTCGTACCTACAACTACCCCCAGGGTCGGGTGTCGGATCATCGTATCAACCTGACCCTGTACCGGCTGAATGAAGTGCTGGAGGGTCAGCTCGATATGCTGACCCAGCCGATATTGCAGGAACACCAGGCCGACCTGCTGGCCGCCCTGGCGGAGCATTGATGACTCTGGCGCAATGGCGGCAACGACTGCGTGAGCAACTGGCGGGGGGCGAATCTCCGGCGCTGGATGCGGACGTACTCTTGTGTCATGTGCTGGCCAGGCCGCGCAGCTTTCTGCTGGCCTGGCCGGAATATGAGCCGACGGCGGCCGAGAGTGAACGGCTGAACGCGCTGGTAGCCCGGCGGCAGGCCGGTGAGCCGGTGGCCTACCTCACCGGCGAGCGTGAATTCTGGTCGCTGGCGCTGGAAGTGTCTCCCGCCACCCTGATCCCCAGACCCGACACCGAAATCATCATAGAGGCGGCGCTGGCCCGTTTGCCCGCACGGCCGGCCACCCTGGTGGATCTGGGCACCGGCACCGGTGCCATCGCCCTGGCGCTGAAAAGCGAACGACCCGCCGATATCGTACTGGCGGTGGAATACAGCCCACAAGCGGCGGCGCTGGCCCGGCGCAACGCCGCCCGGCTGGAGCTTGCCATAGAGGTGCGCCAGGGCAGCTGGTTCGAGCCGCTGGCCGGGCACCGTTTTGACATGATCCTGTCCAACCCGCCTTATATCGACGCCGCCGATCCTCATTTACAATTAGGGGATGTACGCTTCGAGCCTGCCTCGGCGCTGGTGGCGGAGCAACAAGGCATGGCGGATTTACATTATTTAATTTGCCAGTCCCGCGATCATCTGGAGCCGGGCGGCTGGTTGCTGCTGGAGCACGGCTGGCAGCAAGGCGCCCTGGTGCGCAACGACTTTACGGCACAGGGCTATCAGCAGGTAGAAACCCTGCGCGACTATGGCGGTCAGGAACGAATCACACTGGCACAGTGGCCCGGGAGGCTGAATGCTGAAAACGAACATCAGTGATGGCTGGTCAAGCGACGAGCCTCGCAGTCTGATGATGCTGGCGCTGGACGTGGTGGAAAGCCTATATGGGCTCAAGGCTCGGGATCAGGCACAAGTCAGCCTCTTTGCCCTGGAGCAGGAGCTGGCCGAGCAGTTGCAAGGTCAACAGAAAGAGCAACAGAAAGAGCGGCAGAAAGAACCGGCGGCGGCGCAGCAGCTGCTGTCGGCACTCTATGGTCCCCTGGGCGTGGCCGGTGACTGGGAGCGCTTTTTCTCCACCGACAATTGCCTGATGAACCGGGTGCTGAGCCGTCGTCGGGGCATACCGGTGACCCTGGGTATTCTGGTGCTGCACCTGTGCGAACGTTTCGGGATAAAGGCCGAGGGCATCGGTTTTCCCGGTCATTTTCTGGTGCGTGTCTGGTTCGAAGACGAGGGCCTCGTTATCGACCCTTTCACCGGCCGCTCCTTGTCTCGTCATGAAATGGAGCAATTGCTGCGTGGTGCCCGAGGTAACCTGGCCCGTATCAAGCCCAATCACCTCAAGGCCGCCGAAAATATGGAAATACTGACCCGATTATTGAACGTGACCAAGGCGTCGTTTATTCATGACAAGCAGTTTTCCCAGGCCCTGGCCTGCAGCCAGCTGTTGCTCAAGCTCAAGCCCGACTGCCCCTTCGAACGACGGGATCGGGGTTTTCTGTTCGAGCAGCTTGACTGTGACCAGTTTGCCGCCGACGATTTTGAATTCTTTATCGAGCACTGTCCCGAAGATCCGGTGGCCGATGTGCTCAAAGCCCAGATAGTGGCCCTGGATCTGGGCCCCAAAACCCTCCATTAGGAGTAGCGATGAAAACCGTTCATATCAATCATATCCCGGTTGCCAACGATCAGCCGTTCGTGTTGTTTGGTGGCATCAACGTACTGGAATCGCGCGATCTGGCTATGCGGGCCTGCGAACACTATGTCAGGGTGACCGACAAGCTCGGCATTCCCTATGTGTTCAAGGCCAGCTGGGACAAGGCCAACCGCTCCTCCATTCATTCCTTTCGTGGCCCCGGCCTGGAAGAGGGCATGAAACTGCTGCAGGAAGTAAAGGATACCTTCAAGGTGCCGGTGATCACCGACCTGCACGAACCCCATCAGGCGGCACCGGTGGCCGAAGTGGCGGACGTGATCCAGTTGCCGGCCTTTCTGGCGCGGCAGACCGATCTGGTGGAAGCCATGGCCAGAACCGGCCGGGTGATCAACATCAAGAAGCCCCAGTTTCTGAGCCCGGGGCAGATGAAGAACATCGTCGACAAGTTTATCGAGTGCGGCAACGAGCAACTGATGCTGTGCGAGCGCGGAGCCAACTTCGGTTACGATAATTTAGTCGTCGACATGCTGGGCTTCGGGGTGATGAAACAGGCTACCGGTGGTGCGCCCATCATCTTCGACGTGACCCACGCCCTGCAGTGCCGTGACCCGCTGGGTGAAGCCTCCGGCGGGCGTCGCGAGCAAATCGTGGATCTGGCCCGCGCCGGCCTGGCCACCGGTCTGGCCGGGCTCTTCCTGGAGGCACACCCGGATCCGGCCAACGCCAAGTGCGACGGCCCCAGCGCCCTGCCGCTGGCCAAGCTGGAACCCTTCCTGGCCCAGCTCAAGGCGCTGGACGATCTGATTAAAGGCTTTGAGCCGCTGGATATTAAATAACTTTGCCGTTTGTCTCGCCGTGTACTTCCGTCGGCCAAAGAGCACTGCTTCTCCGGCACGCCGTGAATACTTCCCTGTAGGCTCCGCCGCGCCATCCCTGGCGCGGAGGGCCGGCGAGGCAGATACTCTTTGCCCTCCTTATTCGAACACTGTGCTGACAGTAGGCGTTCTTCGGACAGCACGGTAGCTTCGCGAAGTAGCAGCGGGGATTGCCGTAGCCGACCGTCAAATGCCAGGGATGGCATTTGCCGAGCGTTACATGGATGTACTTGCAGCGTGTCGGCGGAGCGCAACCGCGCTGCTGATTCGCATTGTGCCGGCTGAAGCGATACCTGGATTTTCCCTCAGGTCATCTGAGTGGGCGAGTTGGGGTCTTCCGGCGGCTTCTTCGTACTCATTTTCTGCAGTATCTGGCCCAGCTCCATCGGCAGCGGAAACACGATGATCTTGCTGTTGTCGTTGGTAATTTCGGTCAGGGTCTGCAGATAACGCAACTGTATCGCCTCCGGTTGCTGGCCCAGCATGCGGGCGGCTTCCAGCAACTGCTTGGAGGCTTCCAGCTCGCCGGTGGCGTGGATCACCTTGGCCCGACGTGACCGCTCGGCCTCGGCCTGGCGGGCGATAGCGCGGATCATCGACTCATCCAGATCAACATGCTTGATCTCCACCGCCGTGACCTTGATACCCCAGTTGTCGGTGCTCTGATCCAGAATGCGCTGCAAGTCCGCATTGAGCGTATCCCGAGCCGAGAGGATCTCGTCCAGCTCATGCTGACCCAGCACGGATCTCATGGTGGTCTGGGCCAGCTGGCTGGTGGCTTCCAGAAAGTTTTCGATATTGATGATGGCCTTCTGCGGGTCCAGCACCCGGAAGTAGAGCACCGCATTCACCCTGACGGTGACGTTGTCTTTCGAGATCAGATCCTGTGACGGTACGTCCATGGTGACGATACGCAGGTCGACTCGCACCATCTGCTGCACGAAGGGGATCAGGATAATGAAGCCGGGTCCCTTTATCTTGTAGAAGCGCCCCAGCAGAAAGACCACTCCGCGTTCGTATTCCCGCAATATCCGAAACATGCTGGCGAACAGCATGACCACCAGCACTATTATCAGCAGCTGGAAGTAGAGAAAGTCGATTATCATGCTTGTGTCTCCTTCGCCGGAGCGACGTTGAGGGTAAGATCTTCCACCGCCAGTATCACGACGGGTTGATTGGCGGCGATGGGCTCTTTACTGTGGGCCTGCCAGCGCTCACCCTGAACTATAACGGTGCCGGTGGGGGCGATGGCGGTCAGGGCAATACCTTGCTCCCCGATCATGGCAATGGCCCCGGAAACGGGAACGGCGCGGCGCTGTTTGACCAGCATCCGCACCACCACCAGGATTAACGTCAGTGAAAACACGGTGAAGGCGGCGATAAAGGGCCAGGCCACCCGAAACGCCTGATCCGGAGTATCGAACAGCAGCACAGAGCCGATGACGAAGGCCACCAGGCCGCCGCCACCGAGAATGCCGAAACTGGGAGAAAGCCCCTCGGCCACCATCAACGCCAGCCCGAGCCCCAGCAGGGCCAGGCCGGCGGTGCTGAATGGCAGCATCTGTAACGCCAGCAGGGCCAGCATCAGGCAGATGGCACCGGTGACCCCGGCTACCCCGAAGCCGGGGCTGTAAAATTCGAGCAGCAGACCGTACATACCCACCAGCATCAGCAGGTAGGCGATATTGGGATTGCTGATGATGATGATGAAGCGCTGGCGCCAGTCGGGTTCACGCAGTTCGCCCTGCAGCCCGGTACTGGCGAAAGTATAGGGGCTGCCATGCAATTGCAGCTCTCGGCCATCAAGGGCCAGCAATAATGCCGGAATATCGTCGGCTATTACTTCGATGACATTTTGCTCCAGCGCCTCGGTGGCGGTCAGGGTGGCGGCCTCGCGTACCGCCAGCTCGGCCCAGTCGGCATTACGC
>JBFGZI010000032.1:0-12894 GCA_041586855.1 Oceanisphaera sp.
CGGGTTAACACCATCATCAGGCTCAAAAAGGCGGCCAGTCCCCAGCCCAGGCCGATAATCCAGTAAAATACCCGGGCACCCTGTTTGATGGGAATGCGGTTATAAAGTAAAAAAAAGTACCAGAACAGGGCGGGAAGCAGGGGTAACAAAAACAGTCGGGCCATGGCAAGAGACCTTATATGTTAAGCGATATTAAGCGATGATAAGGGTGAAATCATATGCATCCATCAATGCACTGTATCAACGAGTGCCGTATTGAGCCAATTATCATTCAGGGTCAGCTGAAGCCATGCTATGTTGCAGGCTGGGTCATCGCTTATCAATAATGGACAAGGAGTGAGACATGAAGCAATTGGTCATCAAGGCGTTTGGTGATGCGAGTCAGCTGGTGCTGGTCGAGGCGAGCAGCCCGGCGCTGACCGCCGATCAAATCCGGGTGCAGATGCACTATGCCGGCGTGAATCCGATCGATGCCAAAACCCGGGCCGGACTTGGCTGGGGGGCTAAGGCCATCAAGGACAAACTGCCCTGGTCGCCGGGCTTTGAAATCATGGGTACCGTGCTGGAAGTGGGAGCCGAGGTCAGCATTCACCAGCCTGGCGATCGGGTGTTTGGTCTGGTGAGCGGTGGTGGCTACAGCGAGAAGCTGACGGTGCCGGCCAGCTGTCTGCTGCCGGTACCCAACGAGGTCAGCGATGAAATGGCCGCCGGCCTGGCGCTGGCCGGTACTACCGCCTGGCAGGGACTGACCGAGCACGGCGGCCTCAAGGCCGGTGAGCGGGTGCTGGTTTCCGCCGCTGCCGGGGGCGTGGGCCACCTGGCGGTGCAGCTGGCCAAGGATCTGGGGGCGACCGTAGTGGCATTGGGCTCGCCCGCCAATCATGAGTTTCTGCGCAGTCTGGGGGCCGACGAGGTGATCGACTATCGCGACCCCGCCGCGTTGGAGTCCATGGCGCCGGTAGACCTGTTCTTCGATCTGGTGGGCGGAACTTCCGGCTGTTCACTTCTGTCTCACGTTAAATCCGGTGGCCGTGTGGTGACGGTGCCGACCATTACCGCCGATGAGGTGAAGGCCGCCGCCGAGCCCCTGGGGCTGACCGTGACCGGTATGCTCAAGCGTAATGACACCCAGCATCTGGAGTGGTTGATTCAGGCGCTGGCGGAGCAACGGCTGAAGGTGGAAGTCAGCCAGGTGTACCCGCTGGCCGAGGGCGCGGCGGCCCATCGTCAGATTGAAACCGGTCATACCCGCGGCAAGATACTGCTGCAGGGGTAACCGGCCTCGTGAATTGACTCAAGGAAACCCCATGAAATATTGGTCTCTGTTGTTGCTGTTGTGTCCCTTGCTGGCGCCGGCCGCTCCGCTGCTGGTACAGGAAGTGGAGCAGGCCGAAGACGGTCTGGTGATCCCCTACCGTATGTACCGGCTGGATAATGGCCTGACGGTGCTGCTGAATGCCGACAAGTCTGATCCGCTGGTGCATGTGGAGATGACCTACCACGTTGGCTCGGCCCGGGAAGAGCCGGGCCAGACCGGCTTTGCCCACTTCTTCGAGCACATGATGTTTCAGGGCTCCAAGCACGTGGGCGATCAGGAGCACTTTCGCCTGGTCAACGAGGCCGGTGGCACCATGAACGGCACTACCAACCAGGACAGAACCAATTACTTCGAGACGGTGCCCGCCAATCACCTGGAAAAGATGCTGTGGCTGGAAGCGGATCGCATGGGGTTTTTGCTGGAAGCGGTGAGCCAGCGCAAGTTCGAAATTCAACGTGATACCGTCAAGAACGAGCGGGCCCAGCGTATCGACAACCAGCCCTATGGGCTGGTGGGCGAACGCATGGGCGAACTGCTCTATCCGCGGGATCATCCCTATAGCTGGCAACCCATCGGCTATGTGGAAGATCTGGACCGCGTCGATGTCAGCCATCTCAAGGCGTTTTTCAAACGCTGGTATGGCCCCAATAATGCCACCCTGGTGATCTCCGGTGACTTCGAGACCGAGCAGACCCTGGCCTGGGTGGAAAAGTATTTCGGGCCCATACCCGCCGGGCCCAAGGTGACCTCGGCCGAGCCCCAGCCGGCCAAACTCGAACAGAGTCGCTACCAGACCCTGGAGGACTCACGTATTCGCATGCCGATGCTGTATCTGGCTTACCCCACCGTTTACCTGGGCCACCAGGACGAGGCGGCGCTGGATGTGCTGGCCAATGTGCTGGGCGGGGGCAAAAGCTCACTGCTGTATCAGCAACTGGTGGAAACCGGCAAGGCCGTCAGCGCCGGGGCCAGCCATTACTGTGCCGAGCTGGCCTGTACCCTGAGCGTCTGGGCCTACAGCAATCCGTCGAAAGACGGCTCCCTGGTGCCACTCAAGCAGGAGATAAACCGCATAGTGGCCGAGGTAGCCGAGCGGGGCATTGCCGGCGGTGACGTCGAAAAGGCGGTGACCGAACTGCGTGCCGAGCTGATCCTCGGGCTCGACAGCACCAAGGGCAAGGCCCGGCAATTGTCGCTGGGCCAGGTGCTGAAAGACGATCCTCTCTACGTTATCAACGCCTGGCGTCAGCTGGCCGAGACCACGCCGGAACAGGTGACAGCCGTGTATCGCCGTTATCTGCAGGATAAACCGGTGGCGGCCCTGAGTGTGGTACCAACCGGTAAAAACGACTGGCAGGCCGCTGCGCCCAACCATGAGGTGGCCGAGCGGGTGTTACCGGCCTCCGATACACAGCTGGCGTCCTTGCCGGATCGCAAGGTAGAGGACAACTTCGACCGAAGTCGGATGCCCCCGGCGGCAGAGCCGGTGCACATCAGGGTGCCGCCGCTGTGGCAGGACACCCTGGGTGATAACATCCAGCTGCTGGGTACGGTCAACGACGAGATTCCGGCGGTATCCGTGATACTGGCGCTACCCGGCGGCCAGCGGGCCGAAAGCCCGGATGACACCGGGCTGGCGACCCTGACCGCAGCCATGATGAATCAGGGCTCGGAGCGGTTGAAGGCCGGCGCCTTCAGCGAAGCGCTGGAGCGACTCGGCGCCAGCATCAGCGTGCGCAGCGGTTTCTATACCAACCTGATTGAAATCACCAGCATGACCGAGACCCTGCCGCAAACCCTGGCCCTGGTGGAAGAGCTGCTGTTTCATCCGGGCCTGCGTGAGCAGGACTTCGAGCAGGTCAAATCCCGGCTGCTGGAGTCCATGGCCCAGAACCGGCATCAGCCCGCCTGGTTGGCCCAGCATGCGTTTCGCCAGCTGATGTATGGCAATACCCGCATGGGCTTGCCGGACGAGGGCAGGGCCGAGCAAATCAGCGCCATTACGCTGCAGCAGGTGCGTGATTATTATCACCGTTATTACAACCCGGCCAATGGACATGTGCTGGTGGCCGGCGATCTGGATCCCGAGCAGGCCAGGGCGGCGTTTGGCTTTTTGACTCGCTGGCAGGGTGAGACGCCGACCGTGCCCGAGGTGAGTGTGCTACCGCAACCGGCGGCGGCGGGCATTTATGTGGTGGATGTACCCGGAGCCGTGCAGTCGGTGCTGCGCATCGGTCGGCGTGCGCTGCCACTGGATGCCACCGGCCCCTTCTTTCATGCCAACCTGATGAACTTCAACCTGGGCGGTAACTTCAACAGCCGTATCAACCAGAACCTGCGCGAAGATAAGGGCTTCACCTACGGGGCCAATTCCTACTTTACCGGTAATCGGGATGCGGGCGTGTTCGTGGTGGCCACCGATGTGCGCGGCGATGCGACCGTGCCGGCCATCGAGAACATTCTGGCGGAGTTCAGTCGCTTCCGGGAGCAGGGCCCGAGTCAGGAGGAGCTGAGCTATCTGCGCAGCAGCTATTCCCAGCAGGATGCCCTGTCTTACGAAACCCTGGGCAACAAGGCGGGTTTTCTGCTGCAGCTGGCGATGATGCAGCTGTCGCCGGATTACCTCGACGAGCAGCAGCAAATCGTGGCCGATATCGACAGCAAGGCGCTGACCGAGCTCGCCGAACACTGGCTGGATCCCAACGACATGGTGGTGGTGGTGGTCGGCGACAAGCAAAAGCTTGAAAAGTCGCTGGCGCAGCTCCATCTTCCGGTACACGACTTTACCATTGAGTAACGAGGCCAGACCTCTCGCGGGATAACCTTGTCGCTACTGGCGAGCGGTTATCCCGTGCCAAAGAGTAACCAATAATGACCAAAACAACATTAACACTGGCCGAACGACTCCAAGCCTGGCAAACACCGACACGCCTGCCCGCCATCAAGGGCATTCGTCGGGGCATAGAGCGCGAAAGCCTGCGTATCACGCCGGACGGTCGCCTGGCGCAGACCGGCCATCCCGAGGCTCTGGGCTCGGCCCTGACCCACGCCAACATCACTACCGATTTTTCCGAATCCCTGATGGAGTTCATCACCCCGGTGTCGGATTCGGTGGAGATACTGCTGGCGCAGCTGGGTGACATTCACGGCTATACCACGCGCCACCTGGGCGAAGAGCAGTTGTGGCCGCTGAGCATGCCCTGCCTGCTCAAGGGGGATGATCATATTCCGCTGGCCCAGTACGGCAGTTCCAACGTCGGACGGATGAAAACCCTCTATCGGCAGGGGCTTCACCATCGCTACGGCAGCCGGATGCAGGTGATCTCCGGGGTACACTTCAATTTCTCCATGCCCGATAGCTTCTGGAGTGAATGGCATCTGCAGGAAGGCAACAACGAGTTTCTGCAGGACTTTGTCTCCGAGCAGTACCTTGGGCTGATCCGCAACGTCTATCGCTTCGGCTGGCTGATCCCCTATCTGTTCGGGGCCTCGCCGGCGTTGTGCGGATCTTTCCTTGAAGGGCAGGATCATCAGCTGCCGTTCGAGCGGCTCGGCAAGGGGACCCTGTATCTGCCTTATGCCACCTCGTTGCGGCTGTCGGATCTGGGCTATACCAACAACGCCCAGGCCGGGCTCAATATCTCGCTGAGCAGCCTGGATGAATACGTCGACTCGCTGCGTCGCGCCATCGGCACCCATGCGGCGGAATTTGCCAAAATCGGCGTCAAGGTGGACGGGGAATACCGCCAGCTTAACGACAATGTGCTGCAGATAGAAAACGAGCTTTATGCGCCGATCCGGCCCAAGCGCACTGCCGAAAGCGGCGAAAAGCCGTCGGAAGCCCTGGCCACCCGCGGCATCGAATATATCGAAGTGCGTTCGGTCGATGTGAATCCCTTCTCGGCGGTAGGCATAGAAGCGGGCCAGATCCGCTTCCTGGATACTTTCCTGCTCTGGTGCCTGCTGACGCCGTCGGCCCCGCTGACGGAAGACGAGATTGCCCTCAATCGGCGCAACTTCAACAAGGTGGTGCTGGAAGGGCGCAAGCCTGGCCTGGAGCTGGAAGTATTCGGCGGCGAGATCCTGACGCTCAAGACGCTGGGCGAACGTTATTTCGGCGAGCTGAAAGAGGTAGCGGCGCTGCTGGATGCCTGTTGTGGCCGAGGCTGCTACGGCCAGGCCCATGCCCAGCAGCTGGCGGCGATTCAGGATCCGAGCCTGACCCTGTCGGCCCGGGTACTCGACGAGCTGAAAGCAAGCGGTCAGGGCATACTGCCTTTCGGTCTTTCGCTGTCGAAGCGCTACCATCAGCTACTGCAGCAAAGCCGCCCGCGGTACTGGGAAGACAGCTACTTCGACGAAGAAGGCGCCCGCTCCGAGATGCGTCAGCGCAAGATAGAAAGCTCCGACACCATCGGCTTCGACGAATTCCTGCAGAATTACTTCGGGCAGTAAGCCAGCTGGGTGAGGGGTGAGGGGTGAGGGGTGAGGAGTGAGTTTCATGGAGTGGCCTCGGATAAGTAGGCACCCTGTTGCCTCTTTATCCCGTTAGCTGATCTGGAATCGATATGAAAGTCGCACAAAAAAGCCCGCATGCGCGGGCTTTTTTGTGGCTGGCAAGAGGTTAACCGGCGGGAAAGTTGGCTTTCAATACGGCCTTGGCGTTGTTGGCCATGTCGGTCAGGCCCAGGGTGCTGTAGGCCTCGGTCATGATCTGCAGCGCCGGTTGCAGGGTATCGGTGTCCGGGTAGGACTGCACCACGAATTTGGCGCGGTTGGCGGCGGCCAGCCAGGCGCCTCGCTTCATGTAGAACTGGGCTACGGCCAGATCGTATTTGGCCAGACGGTTTTTCAGGGCCACCATGCGGGCCCGGGCATCGGCGGCGTAAACGCTGTCCGGATACTGGCGCAGCAGCTGGCGGAAGTCGGCAAAGGCCTGGCGGGCATAGGCCGGATCCCGGTCAGCCCTGTCCACGTTGAGCAGTTCCTGGAAGAAGTTGTGGTCGCTGGCCATGTTGGTCAGGCCCCGCATGTACTGGGCGTAATCGACGCTGGGGTGGTTGGGGTTCAGACGAATGAAGCGATCTATGTTGGCCAGTGCCCGGGTGGTGTCATCCTGCTTGTAGTAGGCATAGATAAGGTCAAGCTGCACCTGATTAGAGTAGGCACCAAACGGATAACGGGAGTCCATGGCTTCCAGCAACTCGGCGGCACGGATGAAGTTACCGGCCTGCAAGCGTTCCTGCGCATCCTGATAGAGCACTTCGGGCGGCTCGTCCGGCACCTGATCTTTTTTGGTGCTGGAACAGCCGGTGGCGGTCAGCGCCAGGGCGAGAGTCAGAGAGAGCCATACGCTTCGTTGTTTAGCCATGTAAAGAGTCCATTTTTGCGATTCGGGAACCAAGTAAGCGGAAACTGATTAAGCTCAGCGTCAAGAACCGCTAGAATACCCAA
Source organism: Oceanisphaera sp. (assembly GCA_041586855.1). Lineage (GTDB taxonomy): Bacteria > Pseudomonadota > Gammaproteobacteria > Enterobacterales > Aeromonadaceae > Oceanimonas. The sequence continues at coordinate 6,773 of JBFGZI010000032.1, forward strand.
TTAAACATCATTTGGTAACCAGTGGTCTCTATGAGCCAGCAAATCGAACTAAACGGCGTCGTTGCCGATCATCAATACGGTCAGCGTTTGGATCAGACGTTGGCAGACATGTTCCCCGATTATTCCCGTACCCGCATCAAAACCTGGATTCAGCAGGATCAGGTGCGGCTGGATGGTCAGGTGGTGAACAAGCCACGGGAAAAAGTCCTGTCGGGGCAACAGGTGGTGATTCACGCCGAACTGGAAGACGATGTACGCTTCGAGCCCGAAGACATAGATCTGAACATCGTCTACGAAGACGATGACATCATGGTGATCAACAAGCCGGCCGGTCTGGTGGTTCATCCGGGCGCGGGCACACCGGGCGGCACCCTGCTCAACGCCTTGCTGCACTATTGCCCGAGCATTGCCGAAGTGCCCCGTGCCGGCATAGTGCATCGGCTCGACAAAGACACCACGGGTCTGATGGTAGTGGCCAAGACGATACCGGCGCAAACGCACCTGGTCACGGCCCTGCAGGGGCGGGAAATCACCCGTGAATATGAGGCGGTTGCCATCGGCCATATGACGGCCGGCGGTACAGTGGAGGCCAATATCGGTCGTCACCCCACCCAGCGTATTCAGATGGCGGTGGTGCCTTCTGGCAAGCCGGCGGTGACTCACTACAGAGTGATGGAGAAGTTTCGTGCCCATACCCGGCTGCGCCTGCGGTTGGAAAGTGGCCGGACCCACCAGATCCGGGTGCACATGGCGCACCTCAAGCACCCGCTGGTGGGTGACCCTGTCTACGGCGGTCGCCTCAAGCCACCGCGCAGTGCCAATCCCGAGCTGCTGGCGTTTTTGCGCAACTTCAAGCGTCAGGCCCTGCATGCGGTCATGCTGCGCCTGGAACACCCGATCAGCGGTGAAATGATGGAATGGCATGCGCCTATTCCCGATGATTTTGTGGCGTTGATCGAGGTGCTGCGTGCCGACACCAAAGATCATCCGGACGATCTGGTATGGATCTGATCCTGCCCGACTGGCCGGCGCCGACTCGAGTGTGTGCCGCTCAGAGCACTCGAGCCGGCGGGGTGAGTCCTGCGCCGTTTCATAGCCTGAATCTGGGCACCCATGTGGGCGATAAGCCCCAGTGGGTGCAGACCAACCGGGAGCGGCTGGCTGCCTGTCTCAACCTGCCGAATGAGCCTGTGTGGCTGGAGCAGGTGCACGGCACCCGGGTACTGAGTTTGCCGGATGGTACGGGTAACCTCACCGCCGATGCGGTGGTCAGCCGCACCCCGGGTCAGGTCTGCGCGGTGATGACCGCCGACTGCCTGCCGGTGTTGTTCTGCGACCAGGCTGGTACCGTGGTGGCGGCGGCACATGCGGGCTGGCGCGGACTGGCGTCCGGCGTGCTGGAAGCCACCCTGCAGGCCATGACGGTGGATCCGGCCGACGTACTGGTCTGGATGGGGCCGGCTATCGGCCCGACTGCCTTCGAGGTGGGTGGTGAGGTGCGCGACGCCTTTATCGGTCATTCTCCCTTGGCGGCCGATGCTTTCGTGGCCCATGGCGACCAGAGTGACGACAAGTGGCTGGCCAACATCTATCACCTGGCCCGGCTGCGGTTGGCGGCGGCGGGGGTCACGCACATCTATGGCGGTGAATACTGCACCTATACCGACGCTCAGCAATTTTTCTCTTATCGGCGCGATAAGGAAACCGGCCGCATGGCGAGTCTGATCTGGCTGGATTAGCCAAAACATGCGCTGACTGGTTGAAATCCCACCATAAAACCCCATCTTTAGTATCAGTAATCAATCTTGTGTTCCCGCCAGGTGGCGGGGGTATTCGAGGAGAGTCCTGATGCGTTCAGATCGTCTTACCAGTAAATTTCAACTTGCCCTGCAAGATGCCCAGTCGATGGCGTTGGGGCGCGATCATGCCTATATAGAACCGGCTCACCTGCTGGTGGCCATGCTCAATCAGGAAGGCGGTACCCTGCGCCCCTTGCTGACCATCGCCGGCGTCGACAGCAACGCGCTGCGGCTGGAGCTGGATAAATCTCTGGATCGGCTGCCCAAGGTCAGCGGGGGCGATATGGATGTGCAGGTGTCACCGGTGCTGTCGCGCTTGCTCAACCAGTGCGACAAGCTGGCGCAGCAGCGCAAGGATGCTTATATCTCCTCTGAGCTGTTTTTGCTGGCGGCGCTGGACGACAAGGGCGAGCTGGGCGAGGCGCTCAAACGCCTGGGTCTGACCAAAGACAAGATGAGCAAGGCCATCGATCAGGTCCGTGGCGGCCAGAAGGTGGACGATCCCAACGCCGAAGAAAACCGTCAGGCGCTGGAAAAATACACCATAGATCTGACTGAACGGGCCGAGCAGGGCAAGCTGGATCCGGTGATCGGCCGAGACGATGAAATTCGCCGTACCATTCAGGTGCTGCAACGACGCACCAAGAACAATCCGGTGCTGATTGGCGAACCCGGTGTCGGTAAAACCGCCATCGCCGAAGGTCTGGCGCAGCGGATCATCAACGGCGAAGTACCGGAAGGGCTCAAGAGCAAGCGGGTGCTGTCACTCGATATGGGCGCCTTGATTGCCGGCGCCAAGTATCGCGGTGAGTTTGAAGAGCGACTCAAGGCATTGCTGAACGAGCTGGCCAAGGAAGAGGGGCAGGTGATCCTCTTTATCGATGAGTTGCACACCATGGTCGGTGCCGGCAAGGGCGAGGGTGCCATGGACGCCGGTAACATGCTCAAGCCGGCGCTGGCGCGGGGCGAGCTGCACTGTGTTGGGGCGACTACCCTCGATGAATACCGCCAGTACGTAGAAAAAGATGCCGCCCTCGAACGCCGTTTCCAGAAGGTATTGATCAACGAGCCGACGGTGGAGGACACCATCGCCATTCTGCGTGGTCTCAAGGAACGCTACGAACTGCATCACCATGTGCAGATCACGGATCCGGCCATAGTGGCGGCGGCGGTGTTGTCGCACCGTTATATTGCCGACCGTCAGTTGCCGGACAAGGCCATCGATCTGATCGATGAGGCGGCGTCCAGTATTCGGTTACAGATTGACTCCAAGCCGGAGCCGCTGGATAAACTGGACCGACGTATCATTCAGCTGAAGCTGGAAGAGCAGGCACTGCTGAAAGAAGACGACGAGGGCAGCCGCAAGCGCTTGCAGCTGATCCGTGATGAACTGACCGAGAAAGAAGGTGAGTACGCCGAGCTGGAAGAGATCTGGATCTCGGAAAAGGCCGCCCTGGCCGGCACCCAGCATATCAAGGCCGAGCTGGAGCAGGTGCGTCAGGAAATGGATGTGGCGCGTCGGGCCGGGGATCTGGCGCGGATGTCCGAGCTGCAGTATGGGCGTATCCCCGAACTGGAAAAACAGCTGGATCTGGCGGCACAGGCCGAAGTGCAGGAACAGCATCTGCTGAAAAACCGGGTCACCGACGAAGAAATTGCCGATGTGCTGTCGCGCTGGACCGGTATTCCCGTCGCCAAGATGCTGGAAGGGGAAAAAGACAAGCTGCTGCGGATGGAAGACAGTCTGCACCAGCAGGTGATCGGCCAGAACGAGGCGGTCGAAGCGGTCTCCAACGCCATTCGCCGCAGTCGGGCCGGCCTGTCCGATCCCAACCGGCCGGTGGGCTCTTTCCTGTTCATGGGCCCGACCGGTGTGGGTAAAACCGAGCTGTGCAAAGCGCTGGCCGATTTTCTGTTCGACAGTCGCGACGCCATGGTACGTATCGATATGTCGGAGTTTATGGAGAAACACTCGGTGTCTCGTCTGGTGGGCGCGCCTCCCGGCTATGTGGGTTATGAAGAGGGGGGTTATCTGACCGAGGCGGTGCGGCGCAAACCCTATTCGGTGATCCTGCTGGATGAAGTGGAAAAGGCGCATCCGGACGTATTCAACATACTGCTGCAGGTGCTGGATGACGGCCGCCTGACTGACGGTCAGGGGCGCACGGTAGATTTTCGTAATACGGTGGTGATCATGACCTCGAATATCGGCTCGGATCTGATTCAGGAGCACAGCACCGACAAGGATTATGATGAAATGAAGGAAATGCTGATGGGCGTGCTGAGCCATCAGTTCAGGCCCGAGTTCATCAACCGTATCGACGATATAGTGGTGTTCCACCCGCTGGGTGAGGATCAGATCAAGTCCATTGCCCGTATTCAGCTGAAGGGGCTGGTGGGACGGCTCGAAGACAAGGGTTTCGAGGTCACCATTACCGAGCGGCTGCTGGAAAAACTGGCCCATGCGGGCTTCGATCCGCTGTTCGGCGCCCGCCCGCTGAAGCGAGCCGTACAGCAGAAAGTGGAAAACCCGCTGGCACAGGCCATGCTCTCCGGGCGAGTGGTTCCCGGCAAACCGCTGGAACTGGATGCCGACAGCGATGGGCTGATATTCAATCAGTAAATCCAGCGGTAAGGCGTAAGGGGTGAGAGGTGAGAGGTGAGAGGTGAGGGTTTTACACCTCACCCTTCTCGCCTCACTCCTCACCGGTTAACCAGGACGACCATCGATTCTCGGCCGGGTCAATATCGGCCAGTACACCCAGCTAAAGAGACCAAAGGCCGATATCCAGGCCAGAGCGCTGGTGTGGTAAGCCGTCATTGTCATGCCGGGTGCCAGCAAGGGCAGCAGGCTGCGCAACAGTGCCGCCAGAATCAACAAGGCAAAGGCGATAACGATGGGGCGGCCAATTTCCAGCGGCCGACCGGAGTGGCCGAGCGATACCCGGGCAACCATTCCCAATATAACGGTGCCCAGGGTCCCGGCGGTCAGCCAGTGGCTGGCCAGAGAGACGCTGATGCCCAGTTGTAGCAGCGCCGCGGCCAGGGCCAGCAATCCCAGTGGTATAAAGAGATAGCCCAGGTGCAGTATCCACAGCAGGGGGATATTCCGCGTCAGTTTGCTGTTCCAGCGAGCCAGGCGAACCAGATTGGCAAGAGCGGCGACCAGCAGGATCAAAGCCAGTACGCTATTAAAGCCATCGGTGCGCGGCAACAGTAACCAGCCAAGTACCCCCAGCCAGAGTGTGCCCAGGCTCAGTTTTTCCAGCCAGGGACTCCGTGCCGGCTTATCGGTGCCGGTAGCGCTGGCGGTAAAGAAGGGAATCACCCGGCCACCCATCACGGCTATCAGGCCGGTTAGTGCCAGCACAGTCGTAATAAAGACGCGCTCACTCAGCAGCCAGTTACCACTGAAGGCGGCGTAATAGCTGAGTGCGTTGAGCAGGGTGAACAAGACAAACAAAGGCACGAAGAACAGGTTGCGCCATTGCTTCACTTGCAGCACGGGCCGGGCCAGCATGCCCGCCACCAGTGGCAGCCAGAGCAGATCCAGCGTGATCACCAGTAGATTTAGTTCCCCGCGCAGTGGCATCAAGAGGCGGGGGAGTAACCATAGACCGGCGACCAATGCCAGTGGCCAGCCGCGCACGCCGGCAATACCGGTCCAGTTCTGCATGGCGGTGAGCACAAAGCCGGCGACGATGGCCAGTGCAAAGCCGAAGATCATTTCATGAGCATGCCACCAGATGGGATTGCTCACGCCCGGCAACACGGCCATGCCCGAGAGACTGAGCAGCCACAGCAACATGGCCAGGCAGGAAAAAAGCGCACCACCCAGAAAAAACACCCGGAATCCGAGCCGGAACAGTGGCCATATTCTGCTTTCTTTTTCTGCGTCCAGTATCTGCATTGAGAATTACCTTTATAAGCATTTAATATGCACATTATATGGTGGCGACATCAGAAAACATGGATCAGGATCAAAATAGACGGATTAAAGCTACTAATTGATTAAATAAAAGTCATGCTGTTCAAGTTGTAATCAGTTGTCCGCAAAAATGATGTTTTTATCAAAAAAGCCCTTGCGCAAAATCGGGCGGTCCCTATAATGCGCATCCACTGACACGGGGCAAGCAGCTCACGGTCACAAGGGTTTGAAAAGAACGAAACAAAGTTTGCTTCAACGCTTGACGAACAATTTGGAATGCGTAGAATACGCATCCCTGACCGGAACAAGGTCAACGCTCTTTAACAACTTATCAAGCAAACTGTGTGGGCACTCGCAGGTAGTTGAGAAACAAAAAAATATTGTTTTTCAATGTC